>JAIOJU010000218.1 GCA_019911765.1 Thiobacillus sp. | reverse complement strand
CGGCAATGCTCACCAGCCCCTGACACAGACTCAACTCCTCATTCGACAAGCCGCTGGTTTCATTGCCGAATACCAGCGCCACCGGCGCAGCTTGCGCCTCGGTCAGTAACCGGACGGCTGCCTCGGGCGGGGCCAGCACCTCGGCCACGATATCACGCCGGCGCGCCGACACGCCGAATGCCAGAACGGTGCCGGCAAGCGCTTCTTCCAGCGTATTGCAGACCTGGGCCTGCGCCAGCAGATCTCCCGCACTGGCAGCCATCGCATCGGCCTGGCTGTTCGGAAAAAGATACGGCTGGACCAGATAAAGCTGAGACAGCCCCATGGTCTTCATCGCCCGCGCCGCGGCACCGATATTGCCGGGGTGGCTGGTGCGCGCCAGAACAATTCGGATATTGGCGAGAAGTTTCGGGTCAGCTTGCGTCATACATCAAGTAAAATGCTCGTTCGTTCTTTGAATTTGTAGCCAGACACCATGCATCCCATGCTCAATACGGCGGTGAAAGCCGCTCGCAAAGCCGGGGCGATCATCAATCGCGCCTCGCTCGACCTCGACCAGCTCACCGTACGGAGCAAGCAGGACCGCGATTATGTCAGCGAGGTCGATCAGATGGCCGAACGTGCCGTCATCGAAACCCTGCTTGACGCCTACCCGAATCACGGGATTTTAGCAGAGGAGTCCGGCACGGCCGACGCCAAAAACGGCGAAGACTACCAGTGGATCATCGATCCGCTCGACGGCACCACCAATTTCCTGCATGGGTTGCAGCAATATTCAGTATCCATCGCCCTCAAACACAAGGGCCAGATCACCCAGGCCGTGGTATTCGATCCCGCCCGCAACGAACTTTTCACCGCCAGCCGCGGGCGTGGCGCCATGCTCAACGACCGCCGCATCCGCGCCAGCAAGCGCAGCAAGCTCGCCGAATGCCTGATCGGAACGGGCTTTCCCTACACCGATTTCAGCCACGTCGAGGCCTACGTCAACATGTTCCGCGACATGATGCGCGCCACCTCGGGCCTGCGTCGCCCCGGCTCGGCCGCACTCGACCTCGCCTACGTTGCCTGCGGCCGCTACGACGGCTTCTGGGAAATGAACCTGAAACCCTGGGACCTCGCTGCCGGCAGCCTGATCGCGCAGGAATCCGGCGCACTGGTCGGCAACTTCATGGGCGACGAAGGTTTCCTTGAGTCCGGCAACATCGTCGCCGCCACGCCAAAGATCTTCGCGCAAATGCTGCAAATCCTTGCGCCGCATCTGCCACCCGAACTGAAAGTCTGAACACCCCGCCAGTCTGCCCATGTCCATCGCCAAGGAGTCCTCTGCCCATACGCCGATGATGCAGCAGTACCTCGGCATCAAGGCACAGCATCCCGACATGCTGCTGTTTTACCGTATGGGCGACTTTTACGAACTGTTCTTCGACGACGCCGAAAAAGCCGCGCGGCTCCTCAACATTACCCTCACCACGCGCGGTGCCTCCGCAGGCGAGCCGATCAAGATGGCCGGCGTGCCGTATCACAGCGCCGAGCAATATCTGGCGCGATTGCTGAAGCTGGGCGAATCGGTGGCGATTGCCGAACAGGTGGGCGACCCGGCCACCAGCAAAGGCCCGGTCGAGCGGCAGATCATGCGCATCATCACGCCGGGCACGCTGACCGACTCGGGCCTGCTGGACGAAACGCAGGACACCCTGATTCTGGCCATCGCGCCAGGCTCCGAGTCAGTCGGGGTCGCCTGGCTCAATCTGGCCGCCGGGCGTTTTCAGGTTACCCAGGTCGATCCTGCCGCCCTGCCCGCCTTGCTTGCGCGCGTGCGCCCGGCTGAAATTCTGGCACCCGACGAATTCACCCTGGCCGGTGCGGCCTGTGCAGTCCGCCGGCTGGCACCCTGGCAGTTCGACACGGGCGGCGCACAGACACGGCTGGCGCAGCAATTCGGCAGCCGCGACCTCACTGGTTTCGGCGTGGCCGACCTGCCATTGGCCCTGGCCGCTGCAGGCGCCCTGCTCGACTACATCCAGAACACGCAGCGCACCGCGTTGCCGCATATTCAATCCATCCAGGCCGAGCGCGACAGCGATTTCGTGCAACTCGACGCCGCCACCCGGCGCAACCTGGAACTCACCGAAACCCTGCGTGGCGAAGCCTCGCCGACCCTGCTATCGGTGCTCGACACCACCGCCAGCGGCATGGGCACACGCCTGCTGCGCCACTGGCTGCACCATCCGTTGCGCGACCGGACCATACTCGGCAAGCGACGCGATGCCATCGGCGTGCTGGCCGACGCGCCGGACACTACAAAAGCGATCAGCCAACTGCTCAAAAGCTGTGCAGACGTCGAACGCATCAGCGGCCGCATTGCGCTGAAGAATGCACGTCCGCGCGATCTCTCCGGTTTGCGCGACACGCTGGCGCTGTTGCCCGATCTGGCGGCAGCCTTGCCCGACGACCATGCGCGCCTGTCCGAACTGGGCGCGGCGCTTGCCGCCCGTCCCGATCTGCATGAACTGCTCGTCCAGGCCGTGCAACCCGAGCCCGCCAGCGTGCTGCGCGAAGGTGGCGTGATTGCCGATGGCTACGACGCCGATCTCGACGAACTGCGCGCACTGACGCGCGATGCCGGCGCTTTCCTGCTGGAACTGGAAACGCGCGAACGCGCCCGCTCTGGCATCGCCACGTTGAAAGTCGAATACAACAAGGTGCATGGTTTTTACATCGAGGTCAGCCGCGCGCAGTCGGAGAACGTCCCCGACGATTACCGTCGCCGCCAGACGCTGAAAAATGCCGAACGCTACATCACGCCGGAACTGAAAGCCTTCGAAGACAAGGCGCTGTCGGCACAGGAACGCGCACTGGCGCGCGAAAAGGCGCTGTTCGATGTGCTGCTGGAAATACTCACGCCGCATGTGCCCGCCTTGCTGAACCTGGCATCCGCGCTGGCCGAGGCCGACGTGCTGGCAAGCCAGGCCGAACGGGTGCGTACGCTCAAACTCAACGCCCCGGACTACAGCGACGAACCCGGCATCATGATTCGCGGCGGCCGCCATCCGGTGGTCGAAGCGCAGGTCGCACACTTTATCGCCAACGACGTGTCTCTCAACCGCAGCCGCCAGATGCTGCTGATCACCGGCCCCAACATGGGCGGTAAATCAACCTACATGCGGCAGGTTGCGCTGATCACGCTGCTGGCCTGTTGCGGCCTGTGGGTGCCTGCCCGCTCGGCAAAAATCGGGGAGATCGACCAGATCTTCACCCGTATCGGTGCGTCGGACGATCTGGCCGGCGGGCGTTCCACCTTCATGGTCGAGATGACTGAAACCGCCCACATCCTGCATAACGCCAGTGCCCACAGCCTGGTCCTGCTGGACGAAATCGGCCGTGGCACCTCCACCTTCGACGGCCTCGCCCTGGCCTGGGCGGTCGCGCGGCATCTGGTCAGCGCCACCCGCGCTTTCACTTTGTTTGCCACGCATTATTTTGAGCTGACACAGCTTGCCAACGAATACAAGCAGCTCGCCAACGTGCATCTGGACGCCAAGGAGCACGGTGCCGATCTGGTCTTTCTGCATGCGGTGGAAGAAGGCCCGGCCTCGCAAAGCTACGGCATCCAGGTTGCCCGTCTGGCCGGCGTGCCCAGCCCCGTCATCCACGCCGCACGGCGCCATCTGCGCGAACTCGAGGACGCGCAATTGCAACCCGGCCCGCAGGGCGATCTCTTTGTCGCCCATATCCCCAACGATGCGCCGCCGCCGCATCCCGCGCTGGATCAACTGCGCGAGCTCGACCCCGATGCCCTCACCCCGAAGGCCGCGCTGGATATGCTCTATGCTTTAAAGGCACTGACCCATTCCGAACCATGAAGACGCTCTATCTCGATACCCGCGAACTTGGCCTCGACTTCAATGCCGCATTGAAACTGGCCAGCGTCATCGCGCAGCAGCAGTTGGGCGACGACACCATGTTGTTGAGCTGGTATGACCGCGAACGTGATCTGGAGTCACCCGCAGGGGTGAGTGAATGTCACGAAGGCTGCGCCACCAAGGGGTCGTGGGACTATGCGAAGAACCGCGGCGCGCGGCTGGCGGTGGAGTTTGATGCCGGCCGCTTTTTCTTCTGCTTTCTTTAAGCTTCTGCCGCCAATACCCGGACCGTCTGCCCCAGGCACATCACCGTCTGCCCACCACGGATTTTGGCCGTCTTGCGGCTTTCAGGCTGGTCATCCACGGTGACTTCGCCATTTGCGATCATGAGTTTGCCCTGCCCGCCGCTGTCGGCGATGCCGGTAAGCTTGAGCAGGTCGCATAGCGCAACGTATTCGCCACGCAGCTTGAATTCCTGGGTGTCCATGCTTCTTGATTCCGGCACGCCTCAGGCGCCCCGCCTCCGCCACAGATAGCGATACACGAACCCCGGATAGGCAAACACCACGAACAACGAGGCATTCACCGCATAGAACTCCCAGTTCTGCCTGTGCACGTCGCCGAGCTTGCTTTCCAGCAGCCAGGCGATGCCGCCGACCACGAAGAACAGGACAACCAGTTCCAGCAGGCGCCAGGCAACATTCTTGCTGCCCACTTTGGGTTTGACGACGAAGAAAATACGCTCGGCGAGGAACGGCAGGTTGGCGGCGATGAGCGCCAGGATCAACAACAGGGTGGTGGAGAAATTCACGGTGGTTCCGAAAAGCCAAGTAACGCCGGTTCAGACCTGTTCCGGCCGGGTTTGGTTCATATCAGCCACAGTTTGTGGCAATGCAACCCTTCGACAAGCTCAGGGCAAACGGTTGTAAGGCTAATGGACAATCTTGGTTCAAAAAGACGCGCCAATGGCATGCATGCAGACAGCCATCAAGGGCTGCGGCAGGATGCCCACCGCCAGGACGGCCAGTCCGTTGGCCGACATGATGACCCGGATGTCAGGGCTGATGGTAATCGGCGTGGTGTCGTGGGGCGTATCGAAATACATCAGCTTGACGATGCGCAGATAGTAGAACGCTCCCACCAGCGAGAACAGCACGGCCGCGACGGCCAGCCAGACATAACCGATTTCGACGACAGACTGCAGCACGGCAAGCTTGGCATAGAAACCCACGGTGGGCGGTACGCCGGCCATCGAGAACATCAGCAGCAGCATCAGGAAAGCCAGCCACGGGCTGCGCCGGTTCAGACCCTTGAAATCTTCCAGTCGATCGGACTCGAAACCGCCGCGCGACAGCAGCAGGATCATGCCGAAGCTGCCCAGGCTCATCAGCGCGTACACCAGCACGTAGAACATCGCGCTGCCGTAGCCGTTTTGCGAGCCCGCCAGGATGCCGAGCAGCATGAAGCCCATGTGCGAGATGGTGGAATACGCGAGCATGCGCTTGAGGTTGGTTTGCGCGATGGCGGCGATGTTGCCGACGGCCATCGACAGCACGGCGAGGATCACCAGCATGTCGCGCCATTCGGTGACCTGCGATTCCAGTCCCTGGCCGAGGATGCGCACGACAAAGGCAAATGCGGCGATTTTGGGTGCGGAACCGATGAACAGCGTCATTGCGGTGGGCGCACCGTGATAGACGTCGGGCACCCACATGTGGAACGGCACCGCGCCGAGTTTGAATGCCAGACCGGCGACGATGAAGACCACGCCGAACACCAGCGGAATGCGCAGGTCGGTGCCATCCTGCAGGGCAATGGCCATGTCGCCCAGCGCCAGCGAGCCGGTCACGCCGTACACCATCGACATGCCGTAGAGCAGCATGCCCGAGGCCAGTGCGCCGAGTACAAAGTATTTCATCGCCGCCTCGGTCGCCACGCTGGAGTCGCGCTGCAGCGCGACCATGGCATAGAGCGACAAGGACAGCAGTTCGAGACCCAGATACAAGGTGAGGAAGTGGCTGGCCGAGACCATCACCATCATGCCCAGCAGCGCAAACAGCGCCAGCACAAAGAACTCGCCTTTGTAGAGTCCGCGTTCGGTCAGGTAATCCCGCGAATACACCAGCACCACGGCCACGGTCAGGTACAGGAACAGTTTCAGCACATCCGACAGCGGATCGTCGATGAAGAGACCGCCAAGCGCCAGCACCGGCATGGTGGATAAGTTATGGGCGGTCAGGTAAGCCGCGCCTGCCAGGGTGACCAGCGACAGCACATACGCCAGGTAACGCTTGCTGTCGTCGACGGCCGCATCGATGACCAGAATCAAGGACACCATGACCAGCACGAAAATCTCTGGCAAGGCGGGGGCGAATTGGGCGAATTGAATTGAGGCAGTGCTCATAGTCGTGCGCTCACGGTAATTTGCTTTGGGCGACGTGCGCCAACAGGTCGACCACGGATACGTGCATCACGTCGGTGAACGGCCTGGGATAGAGGCCCATGGCCAGTACGCAGACGGCCAGCACGCCGAGCAACAGGATCTCGCGCGCGTTGACGTCGTGCATGTCCTCGACGTGCGGGTTGGTGACCGATCCGAACACCACGCGCTTGTACATCCACAGGGTGTAAGCCGCGCCAAAGATCAGGGTGGTGGCGGCGACAAAGGCAAACCAGAAGTTGACCTTGACCGCGGCCATGATGACCATGAACTCACCCACGAAGCCGCTGGTGGCCGGCAGGCCGGCATTGGCCATGGCAAACAGCATGAAGAAGGCGGCGAATACCGGCATCCTGTTGACCAGACCGCCGTAATCCTTGATCTGCCGTGAATGCAGGCGGTCATACATGACGCCAATGCAGAGGAACAGCGCGGCCGAGACAAAGCCGTGCGAGATCATCTGCACCAAGCCGCCCTCGACGCCCATCGGGTTGAACATGAAGAAGCCGAGGGTGACGAAGCCCATGTGGGCGATCGACGAATAGGCGATGAGCTTCTTCATGTCGGCCTGCACCAGTGCGACGAGGCCGATATAGGCCACGGCGATCAGCGACAGCATGATGACAAACCAGGCGAATTCGTGGCTGGCATCCGGCAGGATCGGCAGGATGAAGCGCAGGAAGCCGTAGGCGCCGACTTTGAGCGTGATGGCCGCCAATACAACCGAGCCGCCGGTCGGCGCCTCGACGTGCGCATCCGGCAACCAGGTATGCACCGGCCACATCGGCACCTTGACCCCGAATGCCAGCAGGAAGGCGAAGAACATCAGCGTCTGCGCCGTCATGCCGAGCGCGGTGGCATGCCAGGTCTGGATGTCGAAGCTGCCACCCGACTGGAAATACAGATAGATCATCGACACCAGCATCAGCAGCGAGCCGAGCAGCGTGTAGAGGAAGAACTTGAACGCGGCGTAGACGCGGTTCGGCCCGCCCCACACGCCAACGATCAGGTAGAGCGGAATCAGCATGCCCTCGAAGAAGACATAGAACAGGATGCCGTCGAGCGCGGCGAACACGCCGTTGATGAGACCGGACATGATAAGGAAGGCCGCCATGTATTGCGCGACCTTGTCCTGGATGACCTGCCAGCCAGCGATCACCACCAGCACGGTGATGAAGCTGTTCAGCAGGATCAGCGGCATGGAAATGCCATCGACGCCTAAATGATAATGAACATTGAAAGCCGGAATCCACGCCGCCTTCTCCACGAACTGCATGCTTGAGGTGGCGGTATTGAAATCGCTCACCAGCGGGAGTGCCACGATCAGTCCAAGCAGCGCCCCAGCCAATGCCACCCAGCGGGCAAGCGCCGCGTTGCGATCCGAGCCGGTGGCGAGTACCGCCACCCCGGCCAGAATCGGGACCCAGATGACGAGAGAGAGAATCGACTGTCCGAACATGGGTATGGTTTTATGTAAGTCGCGCGAACCACGTTACCAGGGCAAACACCCCGATCAGCATGGCAAACGCGTAATGGTAGATGTAACCGGACTGGAAGGCCTTGACCAGGCGGGACAGGCGTTCGACCAGATGCGCCGAACCATTGACGATCAGGCCGTCGATGACCGCCTGGTCACCGCGCCGCCACAGGCTGCCGCCCAGCAGGCGCGCCCCCTTGGCGAAGACGGTGCTGTAAAACTCGTCAAACCAGTATTTGTTGACCAGCATGCCGTGGATGAAACTGAAGCGCTTTTGAATTGCGGCAGGAATGTCCGGACGCTTGAGATAGAAGAATGCCGACAGGCCCACGCCCGCAGCCGCCAGCCAGAATGGCAGCGTGGTGACCGCATGCAGGGCCATCGCCACTGCACCGTGAAACTCCTGATTGAGTTCATGCATCACCGGATGACGGTCGGCGACATAAATGGCATTGCCAAAGAAGTCACCGAACAGCATCGGCTCGATGGTCATGTAGCCGATCGCCAGAGAAGGCAAGGCCAGCGCGAGCAATGGCCCGGTCACCACCCACGGGGTTTCGTGCGGCGTGCCACCATGATGGCCATGGTCGCCGTGCCCATGACTGTGAGGCGCATGGTGGAAGCGTTCCTTGCCGTGGAACACCAGGAAGTACATGCGGAACGAGTAGAAGGCGGTGACAAACACCCCGATCAGCACGGCCCAGTAAGCCAGATCGGCCACCGGCAGATGCGACAGCTTGACCGCCTCGATGATGGTTTCCTTGGAATAAAAGCCAGACAGAAACGGCGTGCCAATCAGTGCCAGCGAGCCGATCAGCGAGGTGATCCAGGTGATTGGCATGTATTTCTTCAACCCGCCCATGTAGCGGATGTCCTGGTTGTGGTGCACGGCGATGATGACCGAGCCAGCCGCCAGGAACAGCAGCGCCTTGAAGAAGGCGTGCGTCATCAGATGGAACACCGCCACCGAATAGGCCGAGGCGCCAAGCGCCACCGTCATGTAGCCCAGCTGCGACAGCGTCGAATACGCCACCACGCGCTTGATATCGTTCTGCACGATGCCGAGAAAACCCATGAACAGCGCGGTGATCGCGCCAATGACCATGATGAAGCTCAGGGCTACCTCGGACAGTTCGTACAGCGGCGACATCCGTGCAACCATGAAGATGCCGGCGGTGACCATTGTCGCCGCGTGGATCAGAGCGGAAATCGGTGTCGGGCCTTCCATCGAATCGGGCAGCCAGACATGCAGCGGGAACTGCGCCGATTTGCCCATCGCGCCGATAAATAAAAGTATCCCGATGACCGTCATCAACTTCCACGGCGTGTCAGGCCACAGGGTGATGGTTTCGCGGGCCAGTTGCGGCGCCTTGGCAAATACCGTGGCGTAATCGAGTGTGCCGAAATGCGCCAGCACCAGGCCGATGCCGAGTATGAAGCCGAAATCGCCGACCCGGTTGACCAGGAAGGCCTTGAGGTTGGCGTAGATCGCCGTTTCCCGGGTGTACCAGAAACCGATCAGCAGATAGGACACCAGCCCCACCGCTTCCCAGCCGAAGAACAGCTGCAGGAAATTGTTGCTCATCACCAGCATCAGCATCGAGAAGGTGAACAGCGATATGTAGCTGAAGAAACGCTGGTAGCCGGGATCGTCCTGCATGTAGCCAATGGTGTAGATATGCACCATCAGCGAGACGAAGGTGACGACCAGCATCATCATGGTCGTCAGCGAGTCGATCAGGAAGCCGACTTCCAGGCGCAGGTCGCCCAGCACCATCCAGGTGTAGACCGTGCCGTTGTAGGTGTGGCCGGCGAGCACGTCCTGGAATATCAGCACCGAGGCGATGAACGACACCGCCACGCCGGCGATGGTCACGATGTGCGACAGGCTGCGGCCGATGACGCGGCCAAACAGCCCGGCCACGATTGCGCCAAACAGGGGCGCCAGCGGCACGATGAGATAAAGCGTCTGCATGTCCATCCGCATCAGCCTTTCAGTTGGTCGAGATCATCGACATTGATGGTGCGCAGATTGCGGAACAGCACCACCAGGATCGCCAGGCCGATGGCGGACTCTGCCGCCGCGACGGTGAGGATGAAGAAAACGAATATCTGTCCGTGAATATCGCCAAGGTAATGCGAGAACGCGATAAAGTTCATGTTCACCGCCAGCAGCATCAGTTCGATGGCCATCAGCAGGATGATCACGTTCTTGCGGTTGAGGAAAATGCCCAGCACGCTGATGGCAAACAGGATGCCGCCCAGCACCAGGTAGTGCGATAAGGAAATCATGCGCCCGTCTCCCCTGCTTCCGGCATCTGTTCAACCGGCTTTTTAACTGCCTGCATTTTCACAATGCGCAGACGGTCGTTGCGCTTGACCTTGACCTGCTCGGCCGGGTCGATGTACTTGCTGTCCTTGCGGCGGCGCAGCGTCAGCGCGATGGCAGCGACAATCGCCACCAGCAGGATCACCGCAGCCAGTTCAAACGCATAGACATAGTCGGTATAGATCAGCCGCCCGAGTTCCTTGGTGTTGCTGTAGTCGGCGGGATGTGGCGCCGGCGTGCCCATCACCTCAAGGCCGAAATGGCGGCTGCCCAGAATCAGCACCATTTCAAACACGATCAGAGCCGCTATCGGGCCTGCAATTGGCAGCGTTTTCCAGAAGCCTTCGCGCAAGTGCTCCAGGTTGATGTCAAGCATCATCACCACGAACAGGAACAGCACCATCACTGCGCCAACGTACACCAGCACCAGGGTGATGGCGAGAAACTCAGCCTCCAGCAGCATCCACAATCCGGCGGCGGTAAAGAACGCCAAGACCAGAAATAATGCGGCATGCACCGGATTGCGCGCAGTGATCACGCGCAACCCGGCAAGCACCAGGATGGCGGCAAGAAAATAAAAGATCGCTGTCGTATAAGTCATGTTGGGTGTCATCAATACTCGACGTTAGCGGTACCTGGCATCCGCCGCGCGGTCCTTCGCAATCTGTTCTTCATGCTGGTCGCCAATGGCGAGCAGCATGGGCTTGGTGTAATACAGGTCGCCGCGTTTTTCGCCGTGATATTCGAGGATGCGGGTTTCGACGATGGAGTCGACCGGGCAGGATTCCTCGCAGAAGCCGCAGAAGATGCACTTGGTCAGGTCGATGTCGTAGCGCGTGGTGCGGCGGGTGCCGTCGTCGCGCTTTTCCGATTCGATGGTGATGGCCAGCGCCGGGCATACTGCCTCGCACAGCTTGCAGGCGATGCATCGCTCCTCGCCGTTGGGGTAGCGACGCAAGGCATGCAAACCGCGGAAGCGCGGTGATTGCGGGGTTTTTTCTTCCGGATACTGTACCGTGATCTTGCGCGCAAACAGGTGACGCCCGGTGAGCATCATGCCGCGCAGCAGTTCGATCAATAGCAGGCTGCCGAAGAAATTCGTGATCCGTTTCATGGCGCGCTCAATGGAAGAGATAACCATACGGCGTCTGCATCATGCCGCCGACGACGACGATCCAGACGATGGTGATGGGAATGAACACCTTCCAGCCCAAGCGCATGATCTGGTCGTAGCGATAGCGCGGGAAGGTGGCGCGGAACCACAGGAACAGGAACAGCACGAAGCCGGTCTTCAGCAGCCACCATACGATGCCATCGGGCAGGAAGGTCACCGGTGACAGCCAGCCGCCGAGGAACATCAGCGTGGTCAGTGCGGCAACCAGAATCATGTTGGCGTATTCGGCGAGGAAGAACACCGCGAACGCCATGCCGGAATATTCGACGTGGAAACCGGCAACGATTTCGGATTCGCCCTCGGCGACGTCGAACGGTGCACGGTTGGTTTCGGCTACCCCCGCGACCAGATAAACCACGAACAGGGGGAACAGCGGCCAGATATACCACTGATGCACGCCGCCCGCCTGGCCTTGAACGATGTCGATGATGTTGAGCGACTGCGACGCCATCAGCACGCCGACCAGCGCGAAGCCCATGGCAATTTCATACGACACGATCTGCGCCGCCGAACGCATCGCGCCGAGGAAGGCATATTTGGAGTTGGATGCCCAGCCCGCGATGATGACGCCGTAGACGCCCATCGAGGTGATCGCCATCACATACAGCAGTCCCGCGTTGATGTTGGAAAGCACCAGCGTATCGGTAAACGGAATCACCGCCCATGCGGCCAGCGCGGGTGCGAGCACCAGGATAGGACCGAGGATGAACAGCCCCTTGTTGGCACCGGAAGGAATGATGATTTCCTTCATCAGCAACTTGAGGCCATCGGCAATCGGCTGCAGCAGCCCCTGGAAACCGACGCGGTTCGGGCCGATACGCACCTGCATCCAGCCGATGATCTTGCGCTCGGCATAGGTCAGATACGCCACGCCCAGCATCAACGGCACCACGATCGCCATGATCTTGATCAGTGTCCAGACGACCGTTTGAATGACGGCCCAATCCAGGTTTTGCATGAGTCCGGCCTCCATCAGACGGGCTCCGCCGTGATTGCGCCGAACATCGGACCCAGACTCGCCGTCAGCGGGTGACCGCAGGGAATCCGCACACAGTTGTCGGGCAGCAGATCATCGCGCTCCACCTTCAGGGTCAGCGCACTCGAAGTCTGGCGCACCGACACGCGGCCGTTTTCCTTCAGTCCGAGCCTGGCAATCAGGTCGCCATGCATCCGCGCCACGGGCAGTGCCGCGTCCAGCGTCAGCTGCAACGAGGGTGCACGGCGCACCACGGCATCGGTTTGATAAATCGGCACCTCGGCCACGCGCTCCAGACCATTGACAGTCTGTGGCGGCACCACTGCCACGTTGCTGACCTCATTGGTCAGGAACGCCTGCACCGAGCCGACCGGCGTCTCGCCCAGTGCATCGCGCAATACTTCCCTGGAATCGTTGTGCTCGAAGCCGGCCAGCCCCAGCAGGTTGCCCAGCACACGCAGCACCTTCCATGCCGGTCGCGTCTCGCCGAGCGGTTTCACCACGGCATTGAAGCTCTGCACCCGGCCTTCGGTGTTGATGAACGTCCCCGAGGTTTCCGTCCACGGCGCAATCGGCAGCAGCACATCGGCGTAGTCGAGCGACTTGCCCTTGTAGGGCGACATCAGCACGACCAGTTCAGCCGCGTCGATACTGGCCAGGGCAGTCACCGGATCGTGGGTGTCGAGTTCGGCCTCAACCCCCAGCATCAGATAGGCGCGCAAGGGTTGGGCCAGCATCTGCTGGGCATTCAGCCCCTTGATGGCGGGTTGCCCCAGGGGGCCAGCACCCGGCACCGCACCGACGGCCACGGCGCCGACGCTGTTGGCCGCCTCGCCCAGCACCCCAAAGCTTGCTCCTGCAAGCCGGGCCACTTCCTGCGCCAGCGCATGGATTTGCGAATAACTCGGATGGTGCTGGGCCATATTGCCGAGGAAGACCGCACGCGTTTCGCCGCCGGCCAGGCTCTCAGCCATCTTGCGGGCGATGTCGTCGACCACGCCGCCGTCAGCAAAATATGGCACAACCCGGTCCGGAACGGGCAGGTTCTTCATTTCGGCCAGGGCACGGCACACCCCCGCCAGTGCCGCAGCAAGCTGCGACGGCGCGACGATGCGCTTGGCGTGCACCTTGCCAAGGAATTCATCCTCGGCTGCATTGATCAGGTTGAGCTGGCCGTGCCAGCGCACCGATTCACGGATGCGATGCGCCATCAACGGATGGTCCTTGCGCAGGTTGGAACCCACCACCAGCATGCGGTTCAGCCGTGACATGTAGGTCACCGGCATGCCCAGCCAGAACCCGCCATGCATGTTGTCGTCGAGCGAAAAATCGGACTGTCGCAAACGATGGTCGACGTTGCCGCTGCCCAGGCCACGCATCAGCTTCTGCAGCAGGAAAAGTTCCTCAGCCGGGCGATGCGGCGTGGTCAAGGCACCGATCTGGTCGGCCGGTAGCGCTTTCAGCTTGTCGGCAACAAACTCAAGTGCAGTCTGCCAGGTGGTTTCAACCCATTGCCCATCCTGCTTGATCATCGGCTCGGTCAGGCGCTCGGCTGTATTCAGGCCTTCGTAGGAATAGCGGTCACGGTCGGCCAGCCAGCATTCATTCACATCCTCGTTCTCGCGCGGCACCACCCGCATGACCTTGTTGTCCTTGACGTGGACTTCGAGATTGGAACCCAGGCTGTCGTGCGGGCTGATCGAATGACGACGCGACAATTCCCAGGAACGGGCCTTGTAGCGGAAAGGTTTGCTGGTGAGTGCGCCCACCGGGCACAGGTCAATCACATTGCCCGACAGTTCGGACGCCACCTGGGTAGACAGGAAGGGCATCACTTCGGTATGTTCGCCGCGCCCGGGCATGCCCAGTTCCATCACGCCGGCGATTTCCTGGCCAAAACGCACACAGCGGCTGCAGTGTATGCAACGCGTCATGTCGGTGGCAATCAACGGACCCAGCGTTTTCTCGCGCACCACGCGTTTGACTTCCTGATAACGCGACGACGAGCCGCCATAGCCGACCGCGATATCCTGCAACTGACATTCACCGCCCTGATCGCAGATCGGGCAATCGAGCGGGTGATTGATCAGCAGGAATTCCATCACGCTTTTTTGTGCACCGACCGCATACTCCGAGCGCGTATGCACCTTCATGCCTTCGGTCACCGGCGTGGCGCACGCAGGCAGTGGCTTCGGCGCCTTTTCCACCTGCACCAGGCACATGCGGCAACTGGCCGCGATGGAGAGTTTCTTGTGATAACAGAAATGGGGAATCGTGATGCCGGCCTGATTCGCCGCATCCATGATGGTATCGCCGCTTTCAACCTGAAGCGCGCGTCCGTCGATTTCGATATTAAGCGTAGCCATTCCTAAAGCCCTGTTCCGTCCATGCAACGCTTGTGTTCAATGTGGTGCTCAAACTCATGGCCATAATGCTTGAGGAAGCTTTGCACCGGCAAGGCCGCCGCATCACCCAGCGCACAAATCGTATGGCCGCCGATGCGACTCGCCACGCTGTTGAGCAGGTCCAGATCACCCGGCCTGCCCTGGCCATGTTCAATGCGGTGAATCACCCGGTACATCCAGCCGGTGCCTTCGCGACATGGCGTGCACTGTCCGCACGATTCCTCGAAATAGAAATAGGACAAACGCTCCAGCGCACGCACCATGCATACGGTCTCGTCCATCACGATGACCGCGCCGGAACCGAGCATGGAACCCGCCTTGGCTATGGAGTCGAAGTCCATGGTGCATTCCATCATGATCTCGGCCGGCAGAACCGGGGCAGATGAGCCGCCCGGAATCACGGCCTTCAGCGTATGCCCTGTGCGTACACCGCCGGCCATTTCCAGTAGTTCGGAAAACGGCGTGCCGAGCGGCACTTCGTAATTGCCCGGCTTGTTGACGTGGCCCGATACCGAAAACAGCTTGGGGCCGCCGTTGTTCGGCTTGCCCAGTTCCAGGAAAGCCTGGCCGCCATGCTGAATAATCCACGGCACGCTGGCCAGCGTCTCCGTGTTGTTGATGGTGGTCGGCTTGCCGTACAGGCCAAAGCTCGCGGGGAACGGCGGTTTGAAACGCGGCTGGCCTTTCTTGCCTTCGATCGATTCGAGCAATGCCGTCTCTTCGCCACAGATGTAGGCACCGTAACCATGGTGCGCATGCAACTGAAAACAGAAATCGGTGCCGAACACGTTGTCGCCGAGATAACCCGCCTCGCGTGCCTCGTTCAAGGCACGTTCAAATATGGTGTAGCAATCGAAAATCTCGCCGTGGATATAGTTGTAGCCCACCCGCGCACCCAGCACGTAACCGGCAATGGCCATGCCCTCGATCAGCTGATGCGGGTTATAGCGCAGGATGTCGCGATCCTTGAATGTCCCCGGCTCGCCCTCGTCGCTGTTGCAGACGATGTATTTGTCGCCCGGAAAGGCACGCGGCATGAAGCTCCACTTGAGCCCGGTCGGGAAGCCTGCGCCTCCGCGTCCACGCAGCGCACTGGTCTTGAGTTCGGCGATGATGTCGTCGCCCGGCATCTGCCCGGTGATGACCCGGCGCAATGCCTGATAGCCACCGTTCGCTACGTAAGTCGCCAGCGAGGCCGGTTGCTCCAGAGCCTGCGTCCAGCTGCAGACCTGTTGATTGGGGGTAAGCAAACTCATTTCAGCTTATCCAGGAGTTCGTCCAGCTTTTCAGGCGTGAGATGCGTGTGCATGGCATGGTTGTTGTGCAGGCATAACGGCGCATCGCCGCAGGCGCCCATGCACTCACCTTCCTTCAGCGTATACCGCCCATCTTCGGTGGTTTCGCCAAAACCAATGCCCAGCTTCTTTTTAAGATGCTCGCCCAGTTCACCCGCACCCATCAGCATGCACGGCAGATTGGTGCACAGCGTGATCTTGTGCTGACCTGTGGGCGTGGTGTCATACATGTTGTAAAACGTGGCCACCTCGTACGCCGCAATGGCCGGCATGTCGAGATAATCGGCAAGGTACTCGATCAATTCCGGTTTCAGCCAGCCGCATTCAACCTGCGCAATACGCAGTGCGGCCATCACCGCAGACTGCTTCTGATCTGCCGGATATTTGGCGATCTCCACATCGATCTGCGCAAGGGATTCAGCACTCAGCAGACGGCTGTTCGAATCAGGTTTGGCCATCAGCGGTCGATCTCCCCAAAAACAATATCCTGCGTGCCGATGATGGCGACGACGTCGGCGATCATGTGGCCGCGCGACATTTCATCGAGTGCAGCCAGATGCGCATAACCAGGCGCGCGGATTTTCAGACGGTAGGGCTTGTTGGCGCCGTCGGACACCAGATAAATACCGAACTCACCCTTGGGATGCTCGACCGCCGCATAGGCCTCGCCCGCCGGGACATGCATGCCCTCGGTGAAGAGCTTGAAGTGGTGAATCAGCTCTTCCATGTTCTGCTTCATGTCGAGCCGCGACGGCGGCGCAACCTTGTGGTTTTCGACGATGACCGGGCCGGGGTTCTTGCGCAGCCAGTCGACGCATTGCTTGATGATGCGGTTGGACTGGCGGAATTCCTCGATGCGGACCAGATAGCGGTCGTAGCAGTCGCCATTGGTGCCGACCGGAATATCGAAGTCCATGCGGTCGTAGACTTCGTAGGGCTGTTTCTTGCGCAGATCCCACTCGATACCGGAACCGCGCAGCATGGGACCGCTGAACCCCAAGGCCAGCGCGCGTTCGGGCGACACCACGCCAATGCCCACCGTGCGCTGTTTCCAGATGCGGTTGTCGGTCAGCAGGGTTTCGTATTCGTCGACGTAGGTCGGAAAACGCTGGGTGAAGTCGTCGATGAAATCGAGCAGCGAACCCTGACGGTTGGCGTTCATCGATTTCATCGTTGCATCGTTGCGGGTGTGCTGCGCCTGATATTGCGGCATCGTGTCGGGCAGGTCGCGGTAGACGCCGCCGGGACGGTAATAGGCTGCATGAAGCCGCGCGCCGGATACCGCCTCATAGCAGTCCATCAGATCTTCACGTTCGCGGAAGGCGTACAGGAAGACCGTCATCGCGCCCACGTCCAGCGCATGCGCGCCCAGCCACAGAAGATGATTGAGTACACGGGTGATTTCGTCAAACATCACGCGGATGTATTGCGCCCGCTCCGGCACCTGTATGCCCAGCAGCTTTTCGATCGCCATCACATAGGCGTGCTCGTTGACCATCATCGACACATAGTCGAGGCGATCCATGTAGGGAACGGACTGCAGGAAGGTCTTGTGTTCGGCCAGCTTTTCGGTGGCGCGGTGCAGCAGGCCGATGTGCGGGTCGGCGCGCTGGATCACTTCGCCATCCAGCTCCAGCACCAGACGAAGCACACCGTGCGCCGCCGGATGCTGCGGACCGAAGTTCATGGTGTAGTTCCGGATTTCAGCCATTTGAACACTCCGGGGCACCACCCATTAATCCTGCGTAGTTGCAGAGTTCAGCCATCAGCGCCCTTCCCCGTAGCTCTCGTCACGCACGATGCGCGGCACGATCTCGCGCGGCTCGATCGAAACCGGCTGGTAAATCACGCGGCGTTGAGTCGGGTCGTAACGCATTTCGACATTACCGGACAAAGGGAAGTCCTTGCGGAACGGGTGACCAATAAAGCCATAATCGGTCAGGATGCGACGCAAATCCGGATGACCGTCGAAGACGATGCCATACAGATCGAAAGCCTCGCGCTCAAACCAGTTGGCCGCCGGCCAGATATCGATCATCGAAGCCACGAGCGGCAGATCATCGTCGGGACAAAACACCCGCACGCGCACACGCTGGTTGTTTGATACCGACAGCAAATGCACCATCACGGCAAAGCGTGCCCCGTCGCCGCTTTGATTAAAACCAGCGCCGTTGCCGTAGCCGGAATAATCTATCCCACACAAATCGATCAGCTGTTCGAAACGGCAATCAGGATGATCACGCAATGCAATCATTGCGGAGGCATACGACTCGGGTTTGACCTCAAGAGTCAGTTCCCCCAGACGCTCGCACATCTGGATGAGCGCATCGCCAAGAACTTTTTTCAGGGAAACAGAGAGGGGTTCCAGCATCGCTGTCATAGGCTTAAATCAACGGGCGATGGTGTTGGTACGACGGATCTTGTTCTGCAGCTGGATGATGCCAAACAGCAGCGCTTCCGCCGTGGGGGGACAACCCGGGACATAAATATCCACCGGCACAATGCGGTCGCAACCGCGTACAACCGAGTAGGAATAATGATAATACCCGCCACCATTGGCACACGAGCCCATGGAGATCACCCAGCGTGGCTCGGCCATCTGGTCATAAACCTTGCGCAATGCGGGGGCCATCTTGTTGCACAGCGTACCGGCGACGATCATCACGTCGGACTGGCGCGGACTGGGGCGGAACACGATGCCAAAGCGGTCCAGGTCGTAGCGCGATGCGCCCGCCTGCATCATCTCCACCGCGCAGCATGCCAGACCGAAGGTCATCGGCCACATCGAGCCGGTGCGCATGTAGTTGATGAGCTGATCGGCCTTGGTGGTGACAAAGCCCTGTTCAAGAACGCCTTCGATGCTCATGCCATCCTCCTGGAGCAGGTCCGCTCCACAAGCGCACCCAAATGACCAGGCATCTGCGCGTCGCGGGCAGGCCTTTTCGCCGGGTCGATCCCCGTGCAGGGCACGGGGCCCCTCGCCCTGCGGCTCAAAAGCCTTACTCCCATTCCAGCGCCCCCCTCATCCACTCGTAGATGAAGCCGACAACCAGAATGCCGAGGAACACCATCATTGCAACAAATCCGGCCAGGCCGATCTCTTCGAGCACGATCGCCCAGGGAAACAGGAAAGCAATTTCCAGATCAAACAGGATGAACAGGATGGCAACGAGGTAATAACGCACGTCGAATTTCATGCGCGCGTCCTCAAAGGCCTCGAAGCCGCATTCGTAGGGTGAAAGTTTTTCGCTGTCAGGACGATGTGGCGCCAGCAGACTACCGGCAATGATCGGGCCGATTCCGAAAGCCAGACCGACCAGGATAAACAGCAAAATAGGGAGGTAATTCTCCAGCACCGATTCCTCCGACTAAACCCTTGCAGGCTATTGAGTAGTTATGGGCCGAGTGTATTAGCGCCAGGCATGGGCTGTCAAGCCGTAATTATGTACTTTTGTCTTGATAATCAAAAGCTTATAAATAGTTATTGCTAATGATTCAATCAGGAAATTTGATGGTGCCGACGGCGAGACTCGAACTCGCACGACCTAGGTCACTACCCCCTCAAGATAGCGTGTCT
>JAIOJU010000020.1 GCA_019911765.1 Thiobacillus sp. | reverse complement strand
GCTGCTGTTCCTCGATTTGGATCATTTCAAGCACATCAATGACTCGCTGGGCCATGCGGTCGGCGACCGGCTGCTGCAGTCGGTTTCGAACCGGCTGGTCGAATGTGTGCGCGCCACCGACACGGTGTGCCGCCAGGGCGGTGACGAGTTTGTGATCCTGCTGGCCGAAATCGAGCAGCCGCAGGACGTGGCTCATGTTGCGGAAACCCTGCGCGCCGCGCTCTCCACACCGCACCTGATCGATGGTCACGAGCTCCATGTCACGCCAAGCATCGGCATCAGCGTCTTTCCGGATGACGGCGACAACGTGGATATCCTGATGCAGAACGCGGACACCGCGATGTATCACGCCAAGGCAAACGGTCGCGACACCTACCGGTTCTTCAAGGCCGGGATGAACGCCCAAGCGGTCCGCCGGCTGGCCGTCGAGAGCGGCCTGCGCCGTGCCCTGAAACAGGAGGAGTTTCTGCTGCATTACCAGCCGAAGATCGATCTTGTCTCAGGCGCGATCATCGGCGCCGAAGCGCTGATTCGCTGGCAGGACCCGGTTCTCGGACTGGTCAAACCGGACCAGTTCGTTCCGATCGCGGAAGAAAACGGCCTCATCGTACCGATCGGCCAGTGGGTGCTGCGCGAGGCCTGCCGGCAGGCTCAGTCCTGGATCGATGCCGGCCTGCGCGCCGTGCCCGTGTCGGTCAACGTTTCCGCGGCGGAGTTCAGGCACACGGGGTTTCTGAATGGCCTCGCGCTGATTCTGAAGGAGACCGGACTGGCGCCGCGCTACCTCGAACTGGAAATCACCGAAAGCAGCCTCATGCACGACGCCGAGTCGTCCGCGTCGGTGCTTGAATCGCTCAAGGTCATCGGGGTGCGGCTTGCCATCGATGATTTCGGCACGGGATATTCAAGCCTGAGCTATCTGAAGCGCTTCCCGATCAACACGCTAAAGATCGATCAGTCGTTCGTGCGCGACATCGCCACCGCTGCCGATGATGCAACCATCGTCAGCGCGGTGATCGGAATGGGTAAAAGCCTCAAGCAGCGGGTCATCGCCGAGGGCGTCGAAACGAACGTGCAGCTCGCATTCCTGCAGGCCCATCAGTGCGACGAGGGACAGGGTTTCCATTTCAGCCACCCCTTGTCCGCCGTGGACTTTGCACACTTGCTCGACCCTGAAAATGACAAACGGCCGCAACAGCGACCGGGATGAACAATGCGGAAAAGCCTGCGGCGCGACCCAATAAATCATGGGCTCGCGCCGCAACTGGCGCGTCAGCTTTGCTGGACGTCTATCGTGGAACGATGTTGCCCTTGTCGTCGGAGAGGATGATTTCCACCCGCCGATTCATTTGACGGCCGGCGGCATTGTTGTTGCTGGCAACCGGATAGTCCTCGGCATAACCGCGGGTTTCAATGCGGTCGGCGCCAATGCCCATGCCAACCAAAGCCGACCGCACGGCATCGGCGCGCCGTTCGGAGAGCGGCTGATTGATACTGCGACTGCCGGTGCTGTCAGTGTGGCCTTCGATCAGCACCTTGCGCTGCGGGTATTGATTGAGGAAATCAGCCAGCTTTTGCACATTGCGCACCCCACCCGCCGACAGCTCCGCCTTGTTGACCGCGAACAGCACGTCGCCCAGCGTGATCACCATGCCGCGCGGCGTTTGCCTGGCATCCAGTTCCTTGAGCTGCTGTTCCTGCTGCGCAATGAGCGCCTGGTCACGTTCCGCCTGGGCCCGCGCAGCTTCCAATGCCGAAGCGTGCTGATCGGCCGCTTGCTGCGCGACTGCTGCCTGCTGCCTGGCGGTTTCAGCTTCGGCCAGTCTCGCTGCAATGAGGGCTTCATCACGTTGAGCCTGGGCGCTGGCAGCCGCCAATGCGGCAGCTTGCTCATCTGCGGTTTTCTGCGCGATCGCCGCCTGCTGTCTGGCCGCGTCGAGTTCAGCCTGTCTCGCTGCCATGAGCGCCCGGTCGCGCTCCGCCTGCTCCTTGGCGGACTGTTGCGCGATCGACGCCTGCCGTCTGGCTGCCTCGGCCTCCGCCGTTCTCGCTGCAAGGCGAACCTGGTCGCGTTGCACGGTCGCGTTGACGATCGACTGCTCTGCCGCTTTCCGCCTCGCGATTTCCTGTGCGATCGCCACTTGCTGCCTGGCCACATAGGCCAGTTGATTGACCTCGGCATCTTCACCTTTATCCAATGCGGCATCTGCCTTTTCCAGCGTTTGGCCGGCTCGCTGCAACTCGACCGGCGCCAGATTCGCCACCTGGGGGTTGGTTTGTGCACTGCTGTACAGGCTGCGCGCTTCATCGAGCGCCGTACTTTTCGGGGGGACGGTACCGCAGCCGGCAAGAACTCCGGCAGCAAGCAGGCTTAGGGAAACATATTGATTGGTTTTCATGACGAGCTCCATTGATGATTATTTGGATAGACGTTCGATTTCCTGGCGCAGCACACGAATGTCTTCCTGCAATGCGTCTGCCGCTTTTTGCGCCTTGGCTGAACGCGCCATCTCGGCCGACAGCGTGGCGTCAACCTCTGCCTGTTTCGCCAACTGTAAAGCGAGCTCATAATCCTTCGCTGCCATCGCCCGCTCGGCAGCTTCCATCTTCTCCGACGCAGACCTGAACTGCACGGGCGCATACTGATTGCCGCCGGCGCTCATCGCATTGCTCACTGCCGCCCTGGAAACGGCCATCTGCCCGGTTGGCGCAGAAGTGCTTGCACAACCCGCCATCAACACGACAGCAGCAACGGCCACGCCGGCCAGTTGCATCATTTGTTTCGACTTGAGGAAATAAGTGTCTTTCATCATTTTTCACCCTGTAAGTTAGACATCGAATATCGAAGACACGCGTTGCAATGACCATTCGATGCGATTGCAATGACGTTCCAGCAAGAAAAGAAAACAGCGGATAAACCCTGTTTGTTGTTTTCCACCTGGTTGGCTTGGAACAGGCTTCCTTCGAGGCCTTCACGATAGATCGCAAACAGGGCACAGTCTGTGCGACATCGCACATAGCTGATTCCTTCTCAGGCCGCTTCGATTTCAGCTTCACACGCCGCCGCGGGTGCCAGCCACCGGATATTTCTCATGCCGCGCCTGGCAAGCTGCTTCCGCCATGCGGCATAGACCATCCACCCACGCGCGCATTATGTGCGCCACCGTACCGACTGCGCCCTCCCCGGCCGCTATGCTTGGATTCAAGGTTCAGGCACAGCGTTCTGGCCCGCCAGGACTTGTCGGCATGAACCCTGTAGCAAGCCGCCCCTGCATCAACTACTTATGGAGTCAAGCATGAACAAATTCAGCAAATCCCTTTCCGCAGCCCTACTCGCCATTACGCTGGTGTCCGTCGTCGGGTGCGCATCGACTTCGCGGCAGGAGGGCGCCGGTGAATACGTCGACGATGCGGTCATCACCACCAAGGTCAAGGCAGCGATCTTCAACGAACCGACCCTGAAATCGACCGAGATCAATGTCGAGACCTTCAAGGGCGTGGTCCAGCTGAGCGGCTTCGTCAATTCCCAGGCCGACATCAGCAAGGCCGTGAGCCTCACACGCAGTGTCAATGGCGTGACAGGCGTCAAGAACGACATGCGTCTGAAATAAGCGAGATGATCGAAACGCCGCTGCCCGACAGTGCGTCGGCAGCGGCGTTCGATCAGGGCGCGCCATTTGCAATGGGTTCAGGAGTGTCTAGATTCAAAGACTATCGGGGTCCTCATCCGAATACGTAGTTCTTCACAATGAAAGGGAAGCCCTCCATGAGCACGACAAATCTATCGACCGAATCGGCTGACGTGACAAAAGAGCAGCTGATCAATGATTTCAAGGCGGTGGTCGCCGATGCAGAAGCATTGCTGAAAGCCACGGCCGGCCAGAGTGGCGAAACCATGGCTGCTGCGCGCGCCAAGATCCTGGAATCGCTCACAGCGGCAAAGGCGAAAATGACCGAGGCCGAGCACGCCCTGGTTGCCCGGACCAAGGCGGCCGCCAAGGCAACCGATGAATACGTCCACGTTCATCCATGGCAGTCCATTGGCATCGCTGCAAGCATAGGCGTGGTGATCGGCCTGCTGATCGGGCGTCGTTAACCCGGCGATGGCTGAGGAGTCGCACGCTGCAACGGGGGGGCTGTTCGACTCCCTGAAAACGCTGTCGGTGAGCCTGGTCGGCATCGTCCATACCCGGCTCGAGTTGTTGTCCGTCGATATTGCCGAAGAGCGCGAGCACCTGATCACATTGCTGGTGCTGGTGCTGCTTGCCCTGTTTTGTCTGGGCGTAGGCGTAGTGCTGCTGGCGATGCTGATTGTGGTTGCCTTCTGGGAAACCCACCGGCTTCTGGCGCTGGGCGGGGTGACCGGATTCTTTCTGCTGGCAGCCGCCGGAATGGCGTGGTTCGCTTTGCACAAGACCCGGACCCGGCCGCGACTGTTTGCAGCCAGCCTGGCCGAACTCTCCAAGGACCGGCAGCACCTCACCTCCGGACCATGAACAAGAAATCAATCCGTCTGGCGGAACGCCGCAGCCTGCTGATCGCGCAGGCCGAGGCCCAGCGTACTGCGCTGGCGCACAATCTGGCACCGTGGCGTGCGCGTCTGGCGCTGGCCGACAGGGGAATCGCGGCGGTTCGCTACGTCAGAAACCGCCCCGGCTTGCTGCTGGCTGCCGCGCTGGTGGTGGCCGCCTTGCGCCCGCGGCGCCTCGGCACATGGCTGCAGCGCGGCTGGCTGGCCTGGCAGATCAGGCGCAGGTTGTTTGGACGCTGAATGGCCTGCTCAGGCCGCATACCCGAGCACGGCGAAGTAATGACAGGCGGTGCCCGCCATGACAAATAGATGCCAGATAAAATGGCCGTATTGCAGGCGCGAATCCAGTGCAAAGAAAACCACTCCCAGCGTGTAAGCCAGGCCGCCGGCGACCAGCCATAGCAGGCCGGTTGCAGGCACGCGATCCAACAGGGGCTGGGCGGCGATCACGATCAGCCAGCCCATCAACAGATAAAGGCCGGTGGAGAGAATGGGATGGGCCATCCGGTTCAATGCCTTCAGCGTCACGCCGGCCACGGCAATGCCCCAGACCAGCACGAGCAGCGTCCAGCCCCAGATACCGTTCAGCACGCCCAGGGTAAAGGGGGTATACGTTCCGGCGATGAGCAGAAAGATCGCCGAGTGTTCGATGACCCGAAACACGCGCTTGGCGTGGCCAGTCGGCAGTGCGTGATACAGGGTCGAGGCCAGATACAGCAGCACCATGGTGGCGGCGAAGATGCTCGCACCGGCGATGAACCCGGCATCGCCCTGCCGCACCGCGTGCAGGACGAGAAACGGGGCCGCCACAAGCGACGCAATCAGCCCAAGTCCGTGACTCAGGCTGTTTGCGATTTCTTCGCCACGGGACTGCACCCGTTTGCTTGCGGAAAAAAATCGGCTCATGACACGTTCTTCAACAAACAAAGATCCGGGATCTGCGAGACTGTCAGTCAAAACGGATGGCGCGTAACCCGCCCCTTCCACAGCCAGAATCGGCCACCGGAAGGCATTCTCCAGGAGGGATCCGGGCAACGACCCGGGTATCGACGCCGCGCCCTGGCCCGAGATTGGGCGAAGCCGGTCAGCGACGAATGAAGCGAAGCAGGATCACCACAACCGCAATGACCAGAAGAATGTGGATGAATCCGCCCATGGTGGTCGAAGTCACCAAACCCAGCAACCACAGAATGATGAGGATGACTGCAATGGTCTCAAGCATGTTTGCCACTCCCGCTGAAATTGGTTGATGGCCGATTCACTGTCCCTTGACCTGCATGTCGTTCCTGACGGCGGTCACGCCCTTGACGCTGCGCGCCAGCTCGACTGCACGGTTCGCTGCGGCCTGCGAGCTCACGAATCCACTCAGCTGAACCTCGCCCTTGAAGGTCTTGACCTTGATCTCGAGGACCTTCGTCAGGGGATCCTCGATGATGAGCGCCTTCACCTTGCTGGTGATGACAGCGTCGTCGACATACTCGCCCGTTCCCTGTTGCGTGGATGTCGATGCGCATCCGGTAAGGGTTCCCAGCGAAACGGCCAGGAAAACGACGGTAATAAGCGTGTTGAATGTTTTCATGTGAGACCTTTCAGGTTGGGCCGAAAAAATCGCTGCGTCGTTCAAACATGCAGCGGATTGCATAGCGAGGTCGGTGATGTTCTCTACCGCACATAATAAAAGGTAGTAAAGGCAAGAAAATAAGCGAGAGGAAAGTCTGGCAAGACTGCCCGCTCATTGATAAACGGGCTTCCCCGGCCCGAATCAGCCGGCCACCCC
>JAIOJU010000019.1 GCA_019911765.1 Thiobacillus sp. | reverse complement strand
AACATGAAACGGCGTCTTTTTCCGCATGGCGGCGTTGCTCGTCGTTGCCATAGAGCCCGCTATGTCGCCTCCTCGCGCCTTGCCCTACGAAAAAATCCATCCGTTTCATCCTGTCACACTATTTCGGAAGCAGACCACTAGTTTGGAGTGGGTTATCCGGCTGTTTCGGCAACCTGGTTGGCCCAGGACATGGCCTCGATTTCGGCTGAGGTCAGGTCGGCCAGCGACAGGGGCGGCGCCAATTTCAGCAGCGTGCGTGCATGGGTGAGATCGGCTTGCTCAACGCTCTCGGCCAGCTGGAGCAGCGCCCCCAGTTCGCCTTCTCGCTCGAGCAGCGCCCTGGCAAGCTGCTTCCCCAGATTGAGTTCGCTGACGATGTCGGCAAGCGGTTTGTCGATGATGTTGTCGATCAGTGACAGGATGCCGACCATGAAGGCTTCGTCGCAATAGTCGGCATTGCGTTGCAGCTTCGCTGCCAGCAGTTCCATCGCCTTGCCGCGTGTGGCAGCCATCAGCAGCAGGGGGCTGGGGTAGGCTGCGCCTGCTTGCAGGGTGAAGAGCAATAACTGCAGCCATCGCTGCAACTGTGTACGGCCCAGCACCATGATCGCCTGCTGAACCGAACTCAGGTTGCGATTGACGCCGCATGCCACTGAATTGACCAGCCGCATCAGGTTGTAGGTCAGGTTGGGGTGCTGCTTGAAGATGAGCTCGATCTGCGGGGTATCGGCATCGCGCAGGACCAGGCCCAGCAACTGGATGAGCGCCAACTGGCTTGGACCGGCGCGCTTGGCACTGAGCACCGAGGGCTTGGCAAAAAAATAGCCCTGAAACAGCTCGAATCCCAGGGTGTGGCAATAGTTGGCAAGTTCGGCATTCTCGACTTTCTCGGCGAGCAGTTTCACCGGCCACTGTCGCAGCTGATTCACGATCGCGGGGAGTTCGTCGTTGTGGTGCTGCATCAAGTCCACCTTGATGATGTCGACCATGGCGAGCAGCGGGCGGTAGCTGTCGTCGTAGATGAAGTCGTCCAGTGCCAGGGTAAAGCCCTTTTGCTTGAGCGCGCGACAGCGCTCGATGACGGCGTCATTGACGGTAATGGTTTCGAGCAGTTCCAGCACCACCTGGGTGCTTGGCAGCAGTTCCACGATGTCGGACAGCAACATGTCGGCACTGAAATTGATGAATCCCAGTTGCGAACCCAATACGGTCTGCACGCCCATTTCACTGAATGCATGATGAATGACGTTGGCCGTGGCCTGCATGTCATTGGTGACCGAGGCATCGAGTGTGTCGCCGGAGCGAAACAGCAGCTCATACGCGACGATGCGCTGGTCGCGATCAAGGATGGGCTGGCGCCCCAGGAAGATGTCCCCGGCTGCCATGCCTACAGGTTCAGCTCTTTCCAAAGCGCATCGACGCGTGCCTTGACGGCTGCATCCATCACGATCGGGGTTCCCCATTCGCGGGTGGTTTCACCCGGCCATTTGTTGGTGGCATCAATGCCCATCTTGCTGCCGAGTCCGGAAACCGGGCTGGCGAAATCGAGATAATCGATGGGCGTGTTTTCCACCAGCAGCGTGTCGCGTGCCGGGTCGACGCGCGTGGTCAGCGCCCAGATGACTTCTTTCCAGTCGCGCACGTTGACGTCGTCGTCGGTGACCAGAATGAACTTGGTGTACATGAACTGTCGCAGAAAACTCCATACCCCGAACATCACGCGCTTGGCATGGCCGGGGTAGCTCTTTTTCATGCTGACCACCGCCATGCGGTACGAACAGCCTTCGGGCGGCAGGTAGAAATCGGTGATTTCGGGGAACTGCTTTTGCAGCAGCGGCACGAAAACCTCGTTCAGCGCCACGCCGAGCATGGCTGGTTCGTCGGGCGGCTTGCCCGTGTAGGTGCTGTGGTAGATCGGGTCGCGCCGCATCGTCATGCGTTCGATGGTGAACACCGGAAAATGATCCTGCTCGTTGTAGTAGCCGGTATGGTCGCCGTACGGGCCTTCGAGCGCGGTTTCACCCGGGTGGATCACGCCTTCGAGCACGATCTCGGCCGACGAGGGCACCTGCAGGTCGCTGCCGAGGCATTTCACCACTTCGGTCTTGGCGCCGCGCAACAGCCCGGCGAACTGGTATTCGGACAACGAGTCCGGCACCGGGGTGACTGCGCCGAGTATCGTCGCCGGGTCGGCGCCCAGCGCCACCGCCACCGGAAAGGGTTCGCCCGGATGTGCCAGCTGATGCTCGCGGAAATCGAGGGCGCCGCCGCGATGCGCCAGCCAGCGCATGATCAGCTTGTTCGGCGCGATCACCTGCTGGCGATAAATGCCGAGATTCTGCCGTTTCTTGTGCGGGCCTTTGGTGACGGTCAGCCCCCAGGTGACAAGCGGTGCCACGTCGCCCGGCCAGCAGTGCTGCACCGGCAGACGCGAGATATCAACGTCCGCGCCTTCCCACACGATTTCCTGGCACGGCGCGCTGCGTACTTCCTTCGGTGCCATGTTGAGCACCTGTTTCATCACCGGCCATTTTTCCCAGGCGTCACGCAGACCTTTGGGTGGCTCGGGTTCTTTCAGGAACGCCAGCAAATGCCCGACTTCGCGCAGCCGTGACGGGTCATCTTCACCCATGCCCAGCGCCACCCGTTTGACGGTGCCGAACAGATTGGCCAGCACGGGCATGGTGTGCCCTTTCGGCTTTTCGAACAGCAGTGCCGGGCCGCCTGCACGCAGCACGCGGTCGGCAATTTCTGTCATTTCCAGCTTGGGATCGACTTCGATGGCGATGCGTTTGAGCTCGCCCATTTGTTCGAGTTGTGCGATGAAGTCGCGCAGGTCGTGATAGATCATGAGTCGTCGATCAGAAGGGGGGGGTTGCCACGCGGTGCGGCGGGCGGCATCTCAGTTGATGAATTCAAACAGCGTGACGACCTTGGTCACGCCTGCCGTGGTGCGCGCAACCTCGATCGCTGATTGGGCTTCGGCCTGGGTGACCAGTCCCATCAGGTAGACCACAGCGGCCTCGGTCACCACCTTGACCTTGGTGCCGGGGACGGAGTCGTCACGCAGCAGGCGGGTCTTGACCTTGCTGGTAATGGCTGCGTCGTTGGCATCCGATGTCAGCGAGGTCACCCCGGCAACGCTGAGTTCGTTGAATACCGTGCGCACATCGGGAATTCCCTTGATGACATCGGTGGCGCGGCTGCGCGTGGCTTCATCCGGAACCTGGCCGGTGAGCAGAACCTGTCGGTTGTAGCTGGTGGCGGAAATGCTGTCGGCTTTCTGCGGGAACGCTTCGGCGAGGCGGGTTAGCGCGCGCAGTTCAATTTCCTGGTCGCCTACAAAGACACCGGCTGTGCGGCGGTCAAGCGCAACGGCGGTACCGGCCGCAGCCCCTCCCACGACCGCCGTGGCACAGCCCTGCAATTGCGACAGCGCCATTCCGATCAGCGCGATTGGGATCAACTTGTTCATTCTTCGGCTCCTAATAAAATGCTGTCCACGGCATCGCACAGGCAATGTATGGTCAGCAGATGCACTTCCTGAATGCGCGCGGTGGATTCCGCGGGCACGCAGAGAAAGACGTCACCATCCTGCAATTGTTCCGCCAATGCGCCGCCGCGGCGTCCGGTGAGGGCAATAATATCGATATTGCGCGCATGGGCAGCGGCGACGGCCTGCAATACGCTGGGCGAATCACCACTGGTGGAAATGGCCAGCAGAATGTCGCCGGGCTGGCCCAGGGCCTTCACTTGCCGGGCAAACACCTGATCGTACGCGTAATCATTG
The DNA here is from genome assembly GCA_019911765.1 of Thiobacillus sp. Taxonomy (GTDB): domain Bacteria; phylum Pseudomonadota; class Gammaproteobacteria; order Burkholderiales; family Thiobacillaceae; genus Thiobacillus. Next base: position 4,328 of record JAIOJU010000019.1, on the reverse strand, counting down.
GCGATCGAGGTCAGGGTAGAAGGATCGGTCGTGAGCGCGATTGCCGCAAGCCCGGGGCGTTCCTGCTCGAAGCGGTTGATCATCGTGGAGGCGAAATTCTGGGCATCCGCGGCTGAGCCGCCGTTGCCGCAGGCCAGGATCTTTCCCCCTTGTGTCAGGCTGTGCACCATCAGGCGCGCGGCCTGTTCGATATGCGGCGCCAGTGTGCCGGCTGCATCCAGCGTGGTCTGCGCCGAGGCCTGAAAATGGCCCAGAATTCTGTCGTGTAAAGGCATGGTTCGCTTGACTGTTTCGAGGGCTCGCGTGAGGGGTGCGCAGTATGGATCGTGTAAGGAACAGGGTCGACTGGTCCGGATTATCCCATATCGTCAATGGCGTTCCTGATCCAGTCAGGCGGCGCATCGCCACTGAAAGCGATCACGTCAAAGCGGCAGGGGGGCAGCGTGTTGAGGGCGGCCAGATACAGTCGGGCGGCAGCGAGCAATTTCTTTTGCTTGGCGGGCGTCACGCTGGCTGCCGCGCCGCCAAAGTCACTGCGGCTGCGCAGGCGGACTTCGATGAACACCAGTGTTGTGCCATCCTGCATGATGAGGTCGATCTCGCCGAACCGGCAGCGCCAGTTGCGTGCAACCGGTTTCAGACCCCGGGATTTCAGGAACGCTTCGGCACGCGATTCAGCGGTTTGTCCGAGCAGGGATCTCAACCTTGGCACCCCAGTTGATCGCTCATCATCCTTTGGATTACCTCATAAATTTCAGCTTTATCGACTTTGGCACGCTCAATATTCGGGTGGGGCCGCTACACACCTGATTGCACGGCTGCCGCGCTGTCTGGCTGCGTTGCGCCTCTTTGCGGGGGACAGCCCCGCCGCATCGTCGCGCCTTGCCAGCCAACGTGTCAACCGCACACTCAGGCGCGTTCAACTGGGGAGCCAAGGTTGAACATCTGCGACAATGTCAGGCATGAATGATAGTCAGCATCATACCCCCCTGTTTCCCGCGCTTTATGTCGTTGCCACGCCGATCGGCAACCTCGGTGACATCACCATGCGGGCACTCGATATATTGCAGCGCGTGGATCGTGTGGCCGCGGAAGACACCCGTGTATCCGGGCAGCTGCTGACGCACTTCAACATTTCCAAGCCGCTGGTGTCGATACGCGAACATAACGAACGCGAAGCCGCCGACAAGGTGATTGCCTGGATCGCCGCGGGTGATGCGGTGGCCTACATGTCGGATGCAGGCACCCCGGCAGTGTCCGACCCGGGGGCGCGACTGGTGGCGGCAGTACGTGCGGCAGGGATGAGGGTGGTGCCCATCCCCGGTGTCTCTGCGGTAACCACCGCGCTGTCGGCCGCCGGGGTCGAGTCGGGAACCTGGCTGTTCCATGGCTTTCTGCCGCCTAAATCCGGTGCCCGCAAGGCGCAGTTGCAGGCACTCGCGGCGCTGCCCAGTGCGCTGGTGTTCTATGAGGCGCCACACCGCATCGAGGAAACACTGGCCGACATGGCGGCAGTCCTAGACAGTGAGCGTGCAGTGACGCTGGCACGCGAACTCACCAAGCGCTTCGAGACCATCGTCACCCTGCCGCTGCGTGATGCACCGGCCTGGCTGGCAGCCGACCCCAACAATGTGCGTGGCGAATTCGTCGTCATCGTGCATCCACCCGCTGCGGAAGCGGCGATAGTGGATGCCGAGGCGATGCGCGTGCTGGATGTGCTGCTGGGCGAACTGCCCCCCACGCTGGCATCCAAATTGGCATCGAAGATCACCGGACGCAGCAAGGCCGAACTCTATAAAATGAGCCTGGCACTCAAGCCGCAGGATCAGGAAAACCTGGATCAGGAAGACGCATGACCGACACCCTCACCCTCACTCGCCCTGACGACTGGCACATCCATTTTCGCGATGGTGCCGCCATGCAAAGCGTGCTGCCCGACACTGCGCGTATATTTGGCCGGGCGATTGCCATGCCCAATCTCAGGCCGCCGGTCGTGACCGTGGCCGATGCCGCCGCCTACCGCGATCGCTTGCTCGCTGCGGCTGCGGGTAACGCGTTCGAGCCGCTGATGACGCTGTATCTCACCGATAACACGCCGCCCGATGAAATCCGCCGGGCGCGCGAAAGCGGCTGGGTACATGCGGTGAAGTACTACCCGGCAGGCGCCACCACCAATTCCGATTCAGGCGTCACCGATCTGGTCAAAGCCTATCCCGCAATCGCAGCAATGGAAGAAGTCGGAATGCCCTTGCTGCTGCACGGCGAAGTGGTCGATTCTGATATCGATGTCTTTGATCGCGAGGCGGTATTCATCGAGCGCCACCTGACCCGATTGCTGCGAGACTTTCCCCGCCTGAAAATCGTTCTGGAACATATCACCACACGCCAGGCGGCCGAGTTCGTGGCGGCTGCACCAGCCAATGTGGCTGCGACGATTACCGTGCATCACCTGCTATACAACCGCAACGCCATGTTCCGTGGTGGCATTCGCCCGCACCTGTATTGCCTGCCGATTCTGAAGCGTGAGCCGCATCGCCTGGCACTGGTGGCCGCTGCCACGTCCGGCAGCCCCAAGTTTTTTCTGGGCACCGACTCCGCGCCGCACGCGGTGGGCGCCAAGGAAACCTCATGTGGCTGCGCCGGCATTTATTCCGCCCACGCCGCGATCGAGTTGTACGCCGAAGTGTTTGACGAAGCGGGTGCGCTGGACAAGCTCGAGGGCTTTGCCAGTTTTTATGGGGCGGATTTTTACGAATTGCCGCGCAATGCCGACACGATCACGCTCAAACGTGAAAACTGGGATGTGCCGGTCACTCAAATGCTGGGGCCGGATACGCTGGTGCCGTTGCGTGCAGGTGAGGTCGTTCGCTGGCGCATCGTTGCTTGAATGAGGCAAGGTATAAAAAAACCGGACCTGCGTCCGGTTGAGTGAGGAGCCCTTGGATTTAAGGGGGACGGGAACGATCGGGTTCACGTCGGAAACGTATTCCGGCTTGGCCGGTGGAGACCGGGGTTCGAGGTGGTTTTGCGGCCTTTGTCTCGAGACGGGTTTCCTGCTAAACCATTGCGACTCAATTACCTATATCTAGCAAATTAATAGGCCCAGTCAAGTTAAGGCTTTATAATTTTTACGGGAAAGTGGGCCAGACAACCGCTGCCGCGCTAGCGGGAGAGGAAAGTCCGGGCTCCATAGAGCAGGATGCTGGCTAACGGCCAGACGCCGTGAGGCGAGGAATAGGGCCACAGAGACGAGCGTATTAAGTTACGGTGAAACGCGGTAACCTCCATCCGGAGCAACACCAAATAGGCAGGCGATGAAGCGGCTCGCTGAGTCTGCGGGTAGGTGGCTGGAGCGGGTCAGCAATGACCCGCCTAGAGGAATGGTTGTCCACGACAGAACCCGGCTTATCGGCCCGCTTTCCCACTTCTTTTTTAATTCAATGACTTAGGGTTTTTTCCTAGAATTTCAAACAAAAATACCCCCTAAGCACCGGTTTTTCCAGAAACTTATCCACAACCCCAAACCACCCCTAAGTCATTGAGGCATAGGGGTTTTTTTGTGTCTTTTATCTTGACCCCCCCAAAACTATCCCCTATAGTGGGTGCAAGTGGTGAATGGTGGGAGGATGTGGGTGATAGCCTTGTCCGGCCGCCTCTAATTTCAATAATGGGGGATGCATGTTTCGGGGTGTTGCAACGGTCAGTTTGGATAGCAAGAACCGGCTTGTCGTGCCGGCGCGCTACCGCGACGCCCTTCTGGTGAATGGCGGCGGGCGCGTGGTCGTCACGGCTGACCCGAGCCAATGCCTGTTGCTGTATCCCTTGCCCGAGTGGGAGCCGATCGAGAAAAAGCTCAACGGCCTGTCCGACTTCAATCCCCGCACCCGCAGCCTCAAACAATTGCTCGTTGGTTATGCGCACGACATGGATATGGACGGCGCCGGTCGCGTGCTGCTGCCGCCGATGCTGCGCAAGTTTGCCGAGCTGGATAAAAACGTGGTGATGGTCGGCCAGGGCAGCAAGGTGGAATTGTGGAACGAGGCGCGCTGGGAAGCGCAGGTATCGCAGGCGCTGACGTTCAGTGATGACGAGCTGCCACCCGAACTGGAAGGTTTTACGTTGTGATGGATGCCGCCCATGTGCCGGTGCTGGCACAGGAGGCGGTGGCGGCACTGGCGATCAAGTCTGACGGCACCTATGTTGACGCCACTTTTGGCCGCGGCGGGCATAGCCGGCTGATTCTGGGCCGGATGGGCGCACAGGGCCGTCTGGTTGCGCTGGACCGCGACCCTGATGCCATCCGTGCAGGCGAGGCGCTGCAGGATAAG
>JAIOJU010000217.1 GCA_019911765.1 Thiobacillus sp. | reverse complement strand
TTGCCCATCCCGACAGCATTGTTTTTGGCGCGGTGGGCCGCATGGTCGAGGTCAAGGACTATCCGTTGCTGACCCGGGCCTTTATCCAGATGGTGCGGCAGCAGCCTGAGCGCGCCGAGCGCGCGCGGCTGGTCATCGTCGGTGAGGGGCCGGCGCGCTCGGTTTGTCTGGAAATGCTGCGAGCCGAGAGACTGGCTCACCTGGCCTGGATGCCGGGCGAGCGCCAGGATATCGCGGAGGTCATGCAGGTGTTTGACGTGTTTGTCCTGCCGTCCAAAAACGAGGGGATATCCAATACCATTCTGGAGGCACTGGCGAGCGGGCTGCCGGTCATTGCCACGGCTGTGGGCGGCAATGTGGAACTGGTCGAGGAAGGGGTGAATGGTCGCCTGGTCGAGCCGGGTAACGTGGCCGGGATGGCACAGGCCTTGCTGGGTTATCTTGACGTGCCCGCCCGCATTGCCGAGCACGGCGGGAACGCGCGGCGAGCGGCCGTGCAGCGCTTCAGCATTCCCGTCATGGCCGAAGCGTATGCGGCGGTATATGACAAGACACTGGCTCGCCGGCGCTGATACGCCATCAGGCAGCCTGAAATTTCGACACAACAAGGGACGGAAACACGCGCATGTGCGGCATCACGGGGATTTTTGATATCAGCGGGAGCAACGAGATTTCACGCGATTTGTTGCATCGCATGAATGAAACGCAGTTTCATCGAGGTCCGGATGAGGGTGGACTGCACCTGGAGCAGGGCCTGGGGCTGGGGCACCGCCGCTTGTCGATCATTGATTTGTCCACCGGCCAGCAACCATTGTTCAATGAAGATGGCTCGGTCGTTGTCGTGTTCAACGGTGAAATCTACAACTTTCAGGAACTGGTGCCCGAACTCGAAGCGCTCGGTCACACCTTTCGTACCCATTCCGATACCGAGGTCATCGTCCATGCCTGGGAGGCCTGGGGCGAGGCCTGCGTCGCACGCTTTCGGGGCATGTTTGCGTTTGCGTTGTGGGATCGCAATCAGGAAACGCTGTTTGTGGTGCGCGACCGTTTTGGCGTCAAGCCGTTGTATTACGCGTTTCTCGATACCGGCGAGTTCATTTTCAGTTCCGAACTGAAGGCCTTGATGGTGCATCCCTGTCTGGCACGGGACATCGACCCGCTGGCCGTCGAGGAGTATTTCGCCTACGGCTATGTGCCCGAACCGCGCACCATCTTCAAGGGCGCGTGCAAACTGCCCCCCGGCTTCACGCTCACCCTCAAGCGGGGCATGGCGCGCGCGTTGCCCAGGCAGTATTGGGACATGCCTTTCACCCCCGTGGTGGTGAAAGACGAGGCCAGTGCGATGGATGAACTGGTCGAGCGGATGAAGGAGTCGGTCCGGCTGCGCATGATTGCCGATGTGCCGCTCGGTGCGTTCCTGTCGGGCGGTGTCGACTCCAGCGCGGTGGTGGCGATGATGGCCACGCAGTCCTCGACGCCGGTGAATACCTGCTCGATTGGCTTCGACGACCCTGCATTCAACGAGATCGAATATGCCCAGCAGGTCGCCGACCGCTATCGCACCGACCACCATGTCGAAACGGTGGCGGCCAACGACTTCAGCCTGGTTGGCAAGCTCGCACAGGTGTATGACGAGCCTTATGCCGACTCGTCGGCACTGCCGACATACCGGGTCTGCGAGCTGGCGCGCAAGCATGTGAAAGTGGCGCTTTCGGGCGATGGCGGCGACGAGAATTTTGCCGGCTATCGCCGCTACCGCTGGTTCCGCTATGAGGAGCGGATGCGCTCGGTGATGCCGCTGATGCTGCGTCGCCCCCTGTTCGGCACGCTCGGCAAGCTGTATCCCAAGGCCGACTGGGCACCCAAGGTTTTCCGCGCCAAGACCACGTTCGAGGCGCTGGCGCGCGATACGATCGAAGGCTATTTTCACGGCGTTTCCCTGCTGTCGGACGCACAGCGCAAGCACCTGTTTTCCCCGACTTTCAAACGCGAACTGCAGGGCTACGAAGCCGTGGAGGTGCTGCGCCGGCATGCAGCGGTCGCGCCCACCGACGACCCGCTCTCGCTGGTGCAGTATCTCGACATGAAAACCTATCTGGTCGGTGACATCCTCACCAAGGTGGACCGGGCCAGCATGGCGCATGCGCTCGAAGTGCGCGAACCGCTGCTCGATCATGAACTGATGGGCTGGGTGTCCGGATTGCCCACCGACCTCAAGCTGCGCGGTACCGAAGGCAAATACCTGCTGAAGAAATCGATGGAGCCCTATCTGCCGCACGGCGTGCTGTATCGCAAAAAGATGGGTTTTTCAGTTCCGCTGGCGGCGTGGTTCCGTGGGCCATTGGCGGCCACGATCCGCAGCGTGGTGCTGGGCGAGCGTCTGGCTTCAACCGATCTGTTCAACCAGGATTTTTTGCGCGAGGTGCTGGAAGCGCATCAATCCGGGCGGCGCGATTATTCGGTGATCCTGTGGACGGTGCTGATGTTCGATGCCTTTCTGGGGCAGGTGCTGGGCATGGATGATGTGGAGCGGCAGGCCGCATGAAAATCCTGCACGTGTTCGACCATACGCTGCCGCTGCACTCCGGCTACACTTTTCGCAGTGCGGCGATTCTGCGCAACCAGCAAAAAATGGGCTGGCAGACATATCACCTGTCCGGTCCCAAGCAGATCAATTGCAGCGTGCATGAGGAAGACGCGGACGGCCTGCATTTTTATCGCACGCCCAGGCCGACGGGGCTGCTCGCCCGGTTGCCCGGCGCTGACCCGTTTGCGGTGATGCGGGCGATTGAAAAGCGTCTGCTGGGGCTGGCGCGCGACCTGCGGCCGGACATCATCCATGCGCATTCGCCGGTGCTTGACGCGGTGCCGGCGATCCAGGTCGGCCGCAAGCTGGGCATTCCCGTCGTCTATGAAATCCGTGCTTTCTGGGAAGACGCGGCAGTCGATCATGGCAGCACGAAAGAGGACAGCTTGCGTTACAGGCTGACCCGCGCACTGGAAACCTGGGCGGTCAAACAGGCCGATGCCGTAACCGTGATTTGTGAAGGTTTGCGCAGCGACCTGGCCGCGCGCGGCATTCCGCCCGGCAAGATCACGGTGATTCCCAATGCGGTCGATATCGACAAGTTCTCGGTGGGCGGCAAGCCGGACGCCGGACTGAAAATGAAACTGGGGCTGGGCACCAGCCGCGTGCTGGGCTTTATCGGCTCGTTCTACGCGTATGAAGGACTGGATCAGCTGATCGCGGCTTTGCCTTCGATCATCAGGCAGATTCCCGATGTGAAGGTATTGCTGGTGGGCGGCGGGCCGCAGGATACGGCGTTGAAGCAGCAGGTGATGGCGCTCGATCTGCGGGATCGCGTGGTGTTCACCGGACGGGTGCCGCACGGCGAGGTCAACCGCTATTACGATCTGGTCGATGTGCTGGTGTATCCGCGTCATCCGATGCGGCTGACCGATCTGGTGACGCCCTTGAAGCCGCTGGAGGCGATGGCGCAGGGTCGGCTGATGGTGGCATCCGACGTCGGCGGCCACAAGGAGTTGATTCGGGACGGACAGACCGGCGTGCTGTTCCGCGCCGGTCAGGCAGACGACCTGGCCGCCAAAGTGGTGGCGTTGCTGCAGGACGAGCCGAGCTGGGACCGGATGAAGCAGAACGGCCGCCGGTTCGTGGAAACCGAGCGCAATTGGGCGGCCAGCGTGGCCCGTTATCGGGATGTCTATGGCGCCCTGGTGAAAGCGCCACAGGAGATTGCCGTTGGCTGAGCTGGTTGTGTTCAGCTCGCTCTTTCCGAGCGCGGCCCGCCCGGGCGCGGGCCTGTTCATTCGCGAACGCATGTTTCGGGTTGCGCAGCAGCGGCCTCTGGTCGTGGTTTCGCCGCAGCCATGGTTTCCCGGACAGTCGCTGATCCGCTGGCTGCGTCCAGGCTATCGCCCCAGCGCGCCGGCACTGGAAATCCAGCGGGGGATACGCGTGTATCACCCGCGTTTTCTGTCGGTGCCGGGTCTGCTGCGTCAGTTCGACGGCCTGTCGATGGCACTGGGCAGTTTCTTGCTGTTGCGGCGCCTGCGCCGTGACGGGGCGCGCCTTATCGATGCGCATTTCGCCTACCCCGATGGCGAAGCCGCGACCCGACTGGGCCGCTGGTTTGGCCTGCCCGTCACCATCACCCTGCGCGGTACCGAAGTGCCGCATAGCCGCAACCCTTCCCTGCGTCCGCGCATGGTGCGTGCCTTGCAGGCCGCTGCGCGTGTGTTCTCGGTTTCGGATTCCCTGCGCCGGCTGGCGCTTGAACTGGGCGTGGCGGCCGACAAGGCCGAGGTCGTCGGCAATGGCGTGGATACCCGGATTTTCCAGCCGGAAGACCAGGCCGCCGCGCGCGCGAAACTCGGTCTGCCGGCACATGCGCGCATCCTGATTTCAGTGGGAGGACTGGTGGAGCGCAAGGGCATGCACCGCGTCATTGATTGCCTGCCCGCGCTGCTGCAGCAGCATCCCGATCTGCTTTATCTCATCGTGGGCAGCGGCGGGCCGGAAGGCGACATGCGCGCCGAACTCGATGCACAGGTAAGAAGGCTGGGGCTGAGCGGACATGTGCATTTCCTCGGCGCCTTGCCGCCGGAAGAACTGAAATGGCCGTTGTCGGCCTCCGATGTGTTCGTGCTGGCGACGCGCAACGAAGGCTGGGCCAACGTGTTTCTGGAGGCGATGGCCTGTGGCCTGCCCGTCATCACGACCGATGTCGGTGGCAACGCCGAGGTGGTCTGCCGGGATGAGCTCGGCAGCATCGTGCCGTTTGGCGATGCGGTCGCCTTGCAGCAGGCGCTTGATGCCGCACTCGGTCGGGCGTGGAATCGCGCAGCGATTGTTGAATACGCGCAGGCCAACCAGTGGGATAAACGCGTTGCGCAGTTGCAGCAGGCATTTGATTCCGTGCTGTCTTCCGCATCGGCCCCGAATCAAGCTGCGCCGGTGAAGCCATGAGTGTGCCTGCCTGGCTGGCCCGCAATGTGTTTCGTGCGCAGGAAGCGGCGATGCATCGTCCCACCTTTTCGATGCTCGCCGAACTGGAGCGCAGCCAGTGGCTGTCACGCGAAGCGATGCAGGCGCTGCAAACGGAGCGCCTCAATGCCTTGCTGCAAAGTGCGCTGGCACATAGTCCCTGGCATGCGGCTCGATTGCGTGAGGCCGGAATGGTCGATGCCGCTGCGGCGGGGGCTGTTTCCCTGAGCGATCTGTCGCGCCTGCCAACGATGAACAAGCGCGATGCGCGCGACAACGTCGAGCAGCTGGTATGGCGCGAGGTGCCGGGTGGCGTGTTCAAGTACACCACCGGCGGATCAAGCGGGGAGCCGTTGATTTTCTACTTTGGCCGCGCCCGTCAGGCGGCTGATGCGGCGGGCCGCCTGCGGGCGCGGCGCTGGTGGGGGCTGGCGCCGGGTGAGCGTGAGGTGTACCTGTGGGGTGCGCCCGTGGAGTTGTCCAGAACGGATCGCGTCAAGACGCTGCGCGACCGGCTGGTCAATCAACTGCTGCTGAATGCATTCGAGATGTCGCCTGAACGGATGGACGAGTATCTGGTGGCGATCCGGGACTGGAACCCGAAAGCGATTTACGGTTACGCCAGCAGCCTGGCCCTGCTCGCCGTCCATGCCGAGTCGCGCGGAGCACGCCTCGAATGGCCCGCGCTGCGCGTCGTGTGTGCGACCGGCGAACCGCTGTTTCCGCACCAGCGCGAACTGATCGAACGCGTGTTCGGGGTGCCGGTGTCGGTGGAATACGGTGCGCGTGATGCAGGACTGATGGCGCTGCAGTCGCCGGATGGCAGCTTGCTGCAAATGAGCGAGACCCATCTCATCGAAGTACTGGATGACGCCGGCAATCCGGTTGAGGAAGGCGAGGCGGTCATCACCAGCCTGGTGTCCGAGGCACAGCCCTTTATCCGCTACCGGACGGGCGATGTGGTGCGGCGTTCTGGACGGCGCGACCCTGGTGGACGCGGCCTCGAGGTGCTGGATAGCGTGGTGGGGCGTCAGACTGATTTCATCGTGGCAGCCGATGGCCGCATCATGCATGCGCTGGCGGTGATCTATGTGTTGCGGGCGATCCCCGGTGTGGGGCAATTCAAATTGATCCAGCATGCGGTCAATCGACTGGAAGTGCTGGTGGTCCCGGATCAGCGTTGGGACAACGAGGCGCGTCTGGCGGTGTTTTCGGGCCTGCGCGCCCGTTTGGGCGAGGCGCTGGAGATCGACTTGAAATTGCAGGAGCGCATTGCCCCCGAGGCCTCCGGAAAGCATCGTTATGTGGTCAGCCATGTGCCCTTGCAGGGGGCGTTGGCTCAGGCACATGCCGGGGGGCAGTCATGAAACCCGCAGCCTGGCTCAGGCGTTATAAGCCCTGGCAAGCTTCCCAGTTGCGCTGGATGATGCAGGACATGGGCGGTGTGGCGCGCCAGCCTGAACAGGACCACCGTAGTCATTTGCGTGCCACGCTTGAGTGGGTGTGTCATGCACAGGACGCCTGTCGGTCGACATCTCACAGTGGCTGGGTCGCAGGCAGCTGGTCATTCGGATCGGGCTGGGGGCCGGGGAGTGAAGACGCCACGGGCTGGCTGATCGAAACCTGCGTGCCAGCAGCCAACTATCTTGCCTGGCCGGAACTGGAACACCGTGTGCGCGCCATGCTGGAGGCCTTGATCGCACAGCCCGACAGCCTGTCTGTTGGCCGGATTCACGGCCTGATCGCCGGGCATGTGCAGTTGGGCCATACTGACAGCCTGGCGCACGCCGTCCATAGCGGCTACTTGCTGAAGGATGTGCCGATGCGGTCGCCTGTCCGGCATGCTGCGGCTGGACGTGCCTTGGCTATCCTGGGCAATCTGGCTCAGGATACGATGCTGCTGAAGGCCGCCCGGTCTCATCTGCATGAGACACTTGCCCGGCAAACACCCTGCGGCTGGTTTGGCAGCGGGCCGGTACCGCTGGCCACATCAGATCTGGCCAGCATCCTGCACAGCCTGATTGAATCGGCCAGATTGCTGGATGATACGCGCGCACTGCAAGCCGCACGGCACGCAGCGCAGGCCCTGCGCGTGCAACTGCGTAGCGATGGCTGGCTGGCTGGCGCATTCGACGATGGCTGGATGCCGGCTGCGAATCATGTCTGTGTGGCTGGTCTCGCCCAACTGGCGGTAAGCTGGTTACGCTTGGCACAGCTGGACGCATCCGCCCCCTGGCGTGACGCGGCCTGGCGTGCAGTTGCCTGGATCAAGCGGTGCCAGCGCCTGGAAGGAGAAACTGCCATGCAGCGTGCTGCGTTGCCATGCTCGGCTCCGGTCTGGAGTGGCGCGAACGCGTTCAGATTTGACGTGCTGGGCGCCAAATACTTTGCCGATGCCCTGATGATGGATATGGTGGGCATCACGATTCCCCCTGTGGTGCAGAAAGTCGAACCCGCATGAGAGATTTATTTGTCGTCGGACTGATTTTCAGCTTGCTGCCGTTTGTCTTCAAACGGCCCTGGCTGGGTATTCTGCTGTGGTCGTGGCTGGGGTACATGAACCCGCACCGGCTGGCCTGGGGGTTTGCCTATGATTTTCCCTTCGCGATGGTCGTCGGGCTGGTCACCATCGTGGCGTTCCTGGCGTCCAAAGAAAAAAAGGACATGCCCTGGACACGAGAAACCATCGTCCTGCTGATCTTTATCGGCTGGATGCTGATCACCACCATTTTTGCGTTCTATCCCGATCTGGCATGGCAGCAGTGGAACAAGGTCTGGAAAATCCACCTGATGATCTTCCTCACGGCACTGATCATCACCGACCGGAACAAGTTGCACTGGCTGGTCTGGGTGATCGCGTTGTCATTTGGCTTTTATGGTGTGAAAGGTGGCATTTTCACCATCGTCAACGGCGGGGCATATCGCGTCCAGGGACCAACCGGCACGTTTATCGGGGGCAATAACGAGCTGGCATTGGCGTTGGTGATGACGATTCCGCTCATTCGTTACCTGCACCTGCAGGAAACGCGCAAATGGCTCAAGACCGGACTGGCCAGTGCCATGGTGCTGACCGGGGTGGCGGCAATCGGCAGTCAGTCACGCGGCGGACTGGTGGCAATGGTGGCAATGGGGATGTTCCTGTGGCTTAAAAGCCGGAACAAAATCGTTACGGCCATTTACATGGCCGTTGCGGTCGCAATTATTGCCTCGGTGATGCCGCAGGCATGGTATGACCGCATGAATACGATCAACTCGTATCAGGAGGACCAGTCGGTGCAGGGACGACTCAACGCCTGGCACACGGCATTTAATCTGGCGAAAGACCGGATCACGGGCGGTGGCTATGAATTGTGGCATCCGCAGGTTTTTCGCCAGTACGCGCCTGACCCATTCAATGTGCGGGATGTGCATAGCATTTATTTCGAAATCATGGGGGAGCAGGGGTTTATTGGCTTTGGCCTGTTCATGCTGCTTGGCTTGATGGCCTGGATTCGCGCCCAGCAGATCATCAAACACTGCAAAAAGGACATGGACAAGAAATGGGCTGCAGACCTGGCGGCCATGATTCAGGTCAGCCTGGTTGGCTACGCAGCAGGCGGTGCCTTCCTGGGTTTGGGCTATTTCGATTTGCCGTACCACCTGATGATCATCCTGATCCTGGCCGCAAAATTTTCCGGCTTGCTGGAAAAAAGGCTGGGCCCAGTCGTGGGCACATCTGCAAACGTACAATCTGTCCGTCCCTTCAATTAAGTTGAGGTGAATGCTGGCGTCACAAAATCAGATACAAAAACAGCCGCGAGTGGGGCCATGTTTTTCAGGCTGAAATTGCCCCCGGGCCTGGGTGGCGCATTTTGGATTGCCGTGCTTGTTTTGCTGACTGCCGAATTGGCGCTGCATAGCGAACCGGTCCTGCATCGCTATCGTTCCGTCTTTGCCGTGGGCCGGGCAATCGACAAGCTGGATTATGTTGAAACCCATGTGCCGCATGTGCTTTTCATCGGCAACAGCCGGGTGGACAACGGAGTGGATCCCCACACATTCAGCCTGGCTCTGGGTCAACCTGCGTCATCCAGCTTCAATCTGGGTTTGCCGGGCGCCAATGTCATCGTTTACCAGGGGCTAGTCGCGCGCCTGGATGCGCAGGGTTTGCTGGGCAGCCAGGGAATTCGCACTGTGGTGCTGGGTCTGGATGAAAGCGCCCTGCAGGAAGACAACTCGCTCGGGTATGTGGGCTTTCTTGCCGACCGGGGCGCGCTGTGGGCATCCGGGCGCTATCTGGACTGGTTTGGCAACATGCTGCGCTTATGGTCGTACAGCGCGAATCTCCGGCAATTGCGCGAGCCGGAAAAACTCCTCCGGTTTGTTGAAGCCACTTCAAAAAACATTGAACCTGTTGGCGGCGGTGCGGCCGAGCACCTGGGCTATCGGGCGGGCTTCGGCGCGGCACAGAATCAGGACCAGACTGCGATCCAGGAAGCTGCAGCACATCAACCGCCCGCAGCCGGGACCGAATATTTTTTGTGGCGCGCGATCGACAGGCTGCAGGCGCGGGGGGTGGCTGTTGTCGTCACGGTCCCGCCGCTGCGTGACCGGCCTTCGGCTTTCTTTTCACCCGATGCGCATGCCCGGCCCTATCGCGCGTTGCGGGTGCGCCTGGAGCAGCGCGGCGTGACCGTGTTGCCCGAAGCGGCGGGCTATACCGCTTCCGACTTCATCAATGCGGGCCATCTGAATGATTCGGGCGCGCAGCGTTACAGCACATTGCTGGGGCGCCAGCTGGCCGTGTCCGGGGAGCGATGAATCATGGTTTTTAGCTCGCCTTCCTTCATGCTGTTCTTTGCCGTGCTGCTGCTCTTTTATGCAGGCGCCCGCAATTACCGTGAGCGTGCGGCCGTCATCCTGGTGGGCAGCCTGATCTTTTATGCATCATGGAAACCGGTTTATCTCATCCTCCTGGGCATATCGGTCAGCCTCAATTACCTGATTTATTCGGGCCTGTCGGCCACGCGCAGCAAACGGCTGCTGGTGGCCGGGCTGGTGTTGAACCTGGGCTTTCTGGGGATTGTGAAATACCTGGGCATGGCGCTGGACAGTCTGTTTGGACTGGAAGCCTGGCTGGACATGCCGTTCTTCGGTGCGCCGCCTGCATGGGTGGATTGGGCGTTGCCGCTGGGAATCAGCTTTTATACGTTTCATATGCTGTCGGTGATGATTGACGTCTATCGGGGCGAGTGGACGCACCGCATTTCATTTCGCGCCTGGTGGCTGTACGTCAGTTTTTTTCCGCACATGATTGCCGGCCCCATTCTGCGGGCATCCGAACTGGTCGAGCAGCTTGAAAACCTGCAACCGCTGAAAGCGGCCGAACTCAAGCTGGGCGCGCTCATTTTCATGGCGGGTTTGATCAAGAAGGTGCTGTTTGCCGATAACCTGGCACCCCTGGCGGATGAATTGTTCGGTCGCCCGGAAGCGCTCGATTTTTACCTGGCCTGGTTCGCCGCCACAGTATTCGCGCTGCAGATTTATTTTGATTTCTCCGGATACAGCGAAATGGCCATAGGGCTGGCGCTGATGTTTGGCGTGGTTTTGCCGCGCAATTTCCTGCACCCCTATACCAGTCGCAGCCTGCGCGAATTCTGGCAACGCTGGCACATCACTTTGTCGCGCTGGCTGCGGGACTATCTTTATATTTCGCTCGGCGGCAACCGGCATGGCAAATCCCGCAATCTGGCCAACCTGATGATCACGATGTTGCTGGGGGGCTTGTGGCACGGTGCGGCCTGGACCTTTGTGTTCTGGGGCTTTCTGCACGGTGCATATCTGGTATTGCATCGTTTGTTGCTCGATGGCTGCTCCAGAATGGGCGTGCTCGCGGGATCAATCCCTTCCCGGGTTTTGTCCGGCCTGGGCTGGCCGGTGACGCTGGTGCTGGTGTGGTTTGCCTGGGTGTTTTTCCGTGCGCCCACGTTTCAGGATGCATGGGTGATCAGCTCCGCCATGCTGGGGATGGCGGATACCATGGAGACAGTTTCGGTGAGAAGCTATATGCAGATGCTGGTGTGGGGCAGTTTGCTGCTCACCCTGGTTGAACCGCAAATCGAGCGCGGGCTGAAGAGTGGGTTGCAGGCGTGGATGCGCCTGCATTTTTCACTGCGCGGGACAGCCTACGCCGGACTGGCGCTGATGCTCATTTTCTTTGGTGGGAGCAGCCAGAAGTTTATTTATTTTGACTTCTGAGTCGGCACGGCTGCCTGTTGATTTCGATGGATCTGCGAACAGTCAGCGAAATTCTGACAGTCGAGTGGGGAATTGCGTGGTCGAGGTTGCAGGGAATTCCGTACAGAATCGCGTTTCCCAATGCAAACATTGGGCGACGCAATCGTTCAGTCTGGCTTCATCATGATTCAAGCAGCAAGTGTCGACAGGGGGGGAGACATGAACGGGAAGCTCGGGCAGGCTTTAAAACGCTTGAAGCGCATTCTGCCCTTGCAGGAAAGACAAGCTGAATGCAGCAAGCAAGTCAGGGCGCTTCATCAGCGCATTCTGCGCTCATTTGTTACCAATGGACGCATCCTGACCCGGGAAGAAATGGCACGGCACGCCGACAATCTGGAAGATGCGGTTAGCGTGTTGAAAAGTCGTGACATGGTGATTTTTTCCGGAGATGGCGACCCCGTGGGTGCCTATCCATTCACCATGGAAGTACGGGAACATAAGGTCCGGGTTAACGGATATCAGGTCTATGCCATGTGTTCACTGGATGCCCTGGCGATCAGCCCCATGTTCGGGATGGAAACGCAGATTGATTCCCGATGCAGGATCACCGGCGATCCTGTCCACATACGGCAGTCCGGAAAGACAATAGAGAATCTGGATGCGGTGGCTGACCTCCATGTAGGCATTGCCTGGGGAGCGGCAAACGCAGATGCCTGCTGTGCAGACAGCCTGTGTATGGAGATGATGTTTCTAAGAGATGGAAAAGTTGCACGGCAATGGCTTATGGTTGATTGTGGGGACAGGGAAATATTCACTTTGCCGGATGCAGTCGAGTTTGCAAGCCGGTTTTTTGTTCCGCTGGTCTCTCGCGAGTCCCCGTGAATGGAACCGGTTCCATCAGTGCTCATTTGCCCGCAGCCACTGTTCCAGCATCATCATTACCCAGATCATCACGCCGTAATAACTGGCGTGCGGGCCACGCTGCATGGCGATCATGTGATCGAGATAGGGCGGCTCGATCCAGCCGCGCTGCTTGAAGTCCGACAGGCTGTCGCCGACGAGGTCGCCTAGCGGAGCGTATTGCATGCTCCATACGCCAAATGGCAATCCAAAGCCGTGCTTGGTCTTGGCGATGATTTTTTCCGGCAGCAAGTCGGTCAGCGCTTGTTTGAAGAACCAGCGCAGGGTTTGTCCGCGCACCTTGTAATCCACCGGCAGGGCATTGGCGAAAGCAACCATGCGGTCATCGAGCAGGGGATAGCGTGCTTCGATGCCGGCCGCCTCGGTCATGGTGCCGACCTTGCGCAGGTCGTTGTCAGCCAGTGTGAATTTCAGGTCCAGATGCATCATCCGGTTGATGACCTGATCGGATGCGGTGCGTGAGTACACCTCCGTGAGTGCGGAATCGGCAGCCGACGGATCGATGGAGCGAATGAAATCGGAGGCAAAAATCTGGTCGAGCGGGGTGCGTTTCAGGAAATTATAGGATTCCAGCCGCAGGGGCAGGCCGATCTTGGCCTGGTCCACATAACTTCTCAATTTGGACAGGGGGAAATGGCTGGACAGGCCGGGCAGATGCGCAATGGGATCGATCAGGCCGTTGCGCAGCAGTGCGGGCAGGCGGCCGTAGGCTTCAAACAGATGCTGTTTGGCATAGCGTGCGTTGCCGCCAAATATTTCGTCACCCCCATCACCGGCCATCATGTGTTCGAATCCGGCCTCGCGTGCCATCCTGGCACAGAAGTAGGTAGGCACGGCGGAGTTGTTGCCAAAAGGCTCATCGTATTCATGCGCGATGACGGGAACCGCGCTGACGATGTCGGCCGGTTTCAGGTAATACTCGTGAGGGTGGCAGCCATACCGTTCGGCGGCACAGCGCGCGTATTCCATTTCATCGAAACCTTCGGCATCGAAGCCGATTGAAAACGTGTCGACCGGGGTGCCGCGTGCGGCAGTGAGTGCGCCGACCACGGTTGAACTGTCGGTGCCGCCAGAGAGAAAGGCTGCAGTGGCGGGTGCATCGGCAGTGCGTACGGACTGATCCAGTATTTCTCGAAACAGGCGGCGCTGGTCATCGAAACTGGCTTCGCTCGGGCCGTAGTCGGCTTGCCAGTAGAAATCGACGTTGAGTTGGCCATTGTCCAGCGTGACGATCTGTCCCGGTAGCAACTTGCGGACGCTTTGATACAGGCTGCGCGGTGCGGGAATGGTATGGAAATACAGGTAGTCGTATATCGCCTGGGGGTCGATGATGCGTCCTACGGCGGGATGGGCCGCCACATTCTGTACGCTGCTGCCAAACACCAGGTTGCCGCCGCGACAGGCGTAACTCAGCCGTTCCGTCCCCATGCGATCCAGCACCAGGCAGGCCTTTTTCTTGAGCGGATCGAGCACGGCGAAAGCGAAGTTGCCGAGCATCAGGGTGGGCAGTTTTTTGCCGAATCGCATCCAGCCATGCGCAACGGCCACGATCGGCCCCTGGTCGCGGGCAATCATGGCCAGTTCGTCGTCCAGAAACCGCGGGCGGCCGTATAAGGCAGCTGCAAGGCCGTTCTCCACATGGATGTCGGCCTTGCCGAAGCGGGAAGTTGCGGCCAAGCCGAGGACCTGGCTGCTGTGTGCATGCAGCAGATTGTCTGTTGGCATATGGGCCGCCTGGCCCATATGCCTGATCAGCTCCTGATGTGCGCCGTGCTCGCCGAGCCAGCCAAAAATACCATCCATGGTGTGTTGTGCCAGTGTGATGCGGGATAATGTCCGTCAATATAAACGAGCCTGCTGATTGGCACGAATCCTGTAAATGCTGTTTCGGCTTGATCAGGCATCGAATTGATAACGACAATGAGCGCATGAATTTGAGTGCATTTTTTGACAAGGTGACCAAGACGCTGGCGTTTCATGCGCGCCGGCAGCTTCGACGCCTGCGTGAGATACGCTGGATCCTGTCGCCCCGCCCGGCCAGCCGCCCCATCATTGTGGTGGGGTGTTCGCGTGCCGGGACCACCCTGATTTACAAGACGCTTTCAGAATCGCACCAGATTGGCAGCCTGCAGCGTGAAACACATGACTACTGGACAGACCTCCACCCCCTGGCGGATAAACACTGGGACACCCATGCATTGACCGCTGCCGATGCGAGCCCGGCAGAGCGTGATGCGGTCAGTCGCTATTTTTACAGCTGGACCGGCCGGCATCGCTGGGTCGACAAGAACAACCAGAACGGTTTGTGTGTGCCCTATCTGCATGCATTGTTTCCGGATGCGGTGTTTGTTTTCATCAAGCGCAGCCCTGGCGACAATCTCAATTCGCTGATCGAGGGCTGGCGCAAGCCAGACGAATTCGCGACATGGTCCAAGGATCTGCCTGCGATGGTAGCGGTGGAAGACGGACAACTGAAACAGTGGTGTTTTTTTCTGGCCGAGGGCTGGCGACAGTATGTGAACGCTTCGGTAGAAGACGTCGCGGCATTTCAATATGCGGCCATCAATCAGGCCATTCTCGACAGCAAGGCCAGCGTGCCTGCGGCGCAATGGGTTGAGGTGTTCTACGAGGATTTCCTGCGTGATCCGGCCGGCACGTTCCGGCAGGTGTTCGAGGGGTGCGGGCTGACGTTCGATGCACGTCTGCAGGCACACTGCGCCGAGGTGCTCGACATCCCCTACAACGCATTTTCCGAAATTCGTCTGGACAAATGGAAAGATGGCCGCAACCGCGAAAAGATCGAGCGCGTGTTGCCGCATGTTGCTGAAGTGGCTGCGCGGATGGGCTATCGGTGAGCGTACTGGCGCTGGCCTTTGCCGCGGTGTTGCTGTTGTGGGCGGCGGTGCTGCTGGCCTTTGCCGGCCCCCTGGCCGCTCGCTGGCGCGAGCCGGTGCTGCGTCAGCCGGTGCTCATCATCGAAAGCGATGATTGGGGGGCGGGGCCGTTGGCGCAGGCTGAGGCACTGATCCGCCTGTCGGCACTGTTGCAGGGTATACGGGATGTGAGTGGCCGTCCGGCGATCATGACACTGGGCGTGATTCTGGAAGTGCCGGATGGCGCGCGCATTGCTGCAAGTGGTGGTGCGGCCTATCACGCGCTGACCCTTGCCGATTCCCGCTTCGCAAGTGTGCGCACAGCCATGCTGGCTGGCATCCAGGCCGGTGTGCTGGTGCCACAACTGCATGGGCAGTCACACTATTGGCCAGCCGCGATTCTGGCTGCAGCCCAGACAGATAGCGACGTGCGTAACTGGCTCCTGTCGCCCGAACCCGCATCAACCGAAACCTTGCCCCCGCATTTGCAAACCTGCTGGGTCGACGCTGCCCATTTGCCGTCACATTCGCTTACATCTGAAGCCGTACGACAAGCGGTTGAACTCGAAGCGGCAACGTACCAGAGCTTGTTTGGCCGCGTGCCCCAGGTAGCAGTTGCCACTACATTTGTCTGGAATGAGGTGGTCGAGGACGCATGGGCAAAGGCAGGAATCGAGGCCATCGTGACGCCGGGGCACCGTGCCACCCATCGCGATTCCACCGGTCAACCTGGTGGAATCGATGCAACCATGCTGAGTGGGGAATGTTCGCCTGACGGTCCTGTTTATCTGGTGCGGGATGTGTATTTTGAACCAGCCCTGGGACATGGCCCGGAGCGGTTGGTGGAAGGCTTGAACCAGCGTGTCCGGCAGGGCCGGGCGTGCCTGGTTGAAACCCATCGCTTCAATTTCCTGCAATCGCTGGATGCCAGCCTGGCTGCGCTGGAGATCGGGCTGAACAGCGCGTTGACTACCTGCCCGGCATTGCGTTTCGTGTCGCCACTGGAATTGGCGCATGCCATGAATGCACGCGATCCAGCCTGGATCGAAACCCGTCTGATGCCGCGCCTGATTGCCTGGCGCGCCCGGCTTGATGAGATACCGCGGTTCCGTCGCGTGGCGCAGCTCAGCGGCCTGGTGTGGCCACTGGCCTGGCTGGGGCGCGCCGCATGAACCCTACATTCTCGGTCATCATTCCTGCATTCAACGCGGCTGCAACGCTGGCGCGGGCAATCGAATCGGTGCGTACGCAGAGCTGGCCCGCCCATGAAATCATCGTGGTCGATGACGGTTCGCAGGACGCCACTGCCGAAATTGCACGCCAGTTCGGCGGCAACGTGCGCCTGATCCGGCAAGCCAATGCGGGCGTGTCGGTTGCACGCAATGCGGGCGCTGCCGTGGCGACAGGCGACTGGCTGGCCTTTCTCGATGCGGATGACTGGTACCGGCCGGATCGAATCAGGTTGCACGCCGAATGGATTGCGGAGGATGCGAACCTGGATTGCCTGACCGGTGACTACGAATACCAGGATGCATCCGGCACGCTGTTGGGAACTTCGATGGCGCAGCATGAATCCGGTCGCATGGTGCTTGCCCGTGCCGCCGGAGCACCGCGCGTGGTGATGGAACGCCCCGCCGAACTGGCAGCTTTTGTGGCCGACCATTTCGGCGATACCCATACGCTGTCTGTGCCACGCAGCCGCTTCATCAAGCTGGGCGGTTATCCAACCGGATTCAAGGTGTGCGAGGACGTGCATTTTCTGACGCGACTGGTTGCACAAAGCCGTCGCATCGGTGTGATCTGCCAGAGCCTTGGGGTGTATGTGATCCATGACGGCAGCGCCACGCGCCGTAACCCGGTGGCGTCGCAACGAGAAAATGTGCGCACGCTGACCGACCTGATGCGTCTGGCAAACAATTTTCCCTTGCCGGTCAGGCAGGGGATTGCGGCGCGGATGCGAAATGCCAGGTACAACCTGGGATGTGCCTTGAGTAAAAGTGGCCGCCGATTCGCAGCGGTAAATGCCGTGCTGCCTACGTTTACCTCGCATCCGGACTGGCAAAGCCTGCGTGCCGTGCTGTCGATGCTGAAGGGGTGATGCCGTGAATCGCCTGCTGGTGCTCACCGAGTTGTTTCTGCCGACCAAAGGCGGAACGGCGGTATGGGCCGCCGAGGTATACAAGCGCCTTGGCGGCAAGGACATTCATATCGTGACGGCTGATGTGCCGGGTGCCGCAGCAGTGGATGCGGTGCATCCCAATACCATTCATCGACTGAGTCTCAAGCGGGTGCCCTGGCTGCGCCCCGAATCATTGGCGATGTATGCGCGTTTCTTCTTCAAATCGCTGGGGCTGGCGCTCTCCCGGCGTTTCGATGCGGTGCATGCCTTTCGTGCCCTGCCTGAAGGCCTGGTGGCGTGGGCGGTGGCACGTCTGACTTTCAGGCCGGTGGTGATTTACGCGCATGGTGAAGAACTCACCACCTGGGGACGTGGCGGCAAATACAAGGCCATGTGTTTTGCCTTGCGCCATGCCGACCGGATTGTCGCCAACAGTGAGCATACGCGCGATACCTTGCTGGGAATGGGCATTGATGCGGCGCGCATTGCGATCATTTATCCCGGAGTGGATGTGTCGGTGTTCAGGCCCGGCCTGGATGGCACAGGTTTTCGCGAACAGCTGGGGATTCGCGCCGACGACAAACTGGTGTTTTCGGTTGGACGCCTGTCACGCCGCAAGGGATTCGATCAGATGATTCGTGCCGTGGCCCTGCTCCGGAATGAAAATGTGCCGGTGCACTACGTCATCGCGGGAATCGGTGAAGATGCCGGATATCTCGATGGCCTGATGGCGGAGCATCACCTGCAGGGCATGGTTCACCGCATAGGAGCGGTCAGCGAAACCGACCTGCCGCGCTGGCTGAATGCCTGCGATATATTTGCCATGCCCAATCGCGAGATCAATGGCGACAACGAGGGCTTCGGCATGGTGTTCATCGAGGCCGCAGCGTGTGGCAAGCCCAGTCTGGCCGGGTTGGCGGGTGGCACCGGCTCGGCGGTGTTGCATAATCAAACCGGGCTGAGGGTGGATGGTAACGAAATTGAGGCCGTGGCCGATGGCTTGCGCCTTCTGCTGCAACAGCCTGAATTGACCGCCACTTTGGGCCAGGCTGCATTGCGGCGTGTCGAGCAGGAGTTTGCCTGGGAACGGGTGGCTGAAAAAACACGGCAACTGAAAGCAGCAGGAAATTGATCATATCCATAGTTCATGACTAATCGACAACCTTCGTGGCCGGTCGCCGTTTTCGCGCATAACGAGGCGCGCAACATCATCGCTTGCCTGGATAGCCTGCAATCCGCAGCGGCCACTCCATGCGAATGCCATGTTCTGGCCAACGCCTGTGCTGACGAGACGGAGGCGCTGGTGCGTGAATACAGTGCAAGCCACCCGAATGTGCATCTGGTGTCGATTGCGCTGGGCGACAAGGCCAATGCCTGGAACGTGTTCGTGCATGAGGTTGCGCCACGCAATGCAATGCATTATTTTTTTATTGATGGCGATGTCCGGGCTGCACCGGGTTCGCTCGATGCCATGGCGCAGGCGCTGGCGCATCATCCGCAGGCCAACGGTGTTTCCGCCTTGCCCAGAAGCGGGCGTGGCCTTGATGCATTTCAGCGTGACATGCTGAAGGACAATGGCGTCGCTGGAAATCTGTATGGGCTCCGCGGGACTTTTGTTGAGCGTATTTGCCAACGAGCGATCCGGATGCCTGTCGGTACCATCGGCGAGGATGCCCTGATGGGCGCCATGTTGAAATGGGATCTGCGCGGAGATGTTCGCTGGGACGACAGCAAGGTTGTCGTGGCGCAGGAAGCCGGGTTTGAGTTCGATTCGGTATCCCCCTGGCTGCCGCGCGAATGGAAGAAGTACTTCAGGCGCCGCGTGCGCTACAGTGTGAGGGGGTATCAGAACAAAATGCTGGGGCGTGCCATCCAGCCCGGCGGTTTTGAATCACTTCCGCAGCAGATCGGGGACTTGTACCCACTTTATCCCGATGTGCTTGAATTGGGTTGGCGGGGCGTGGATACCTTTTTCGATTGGCTGGCGATCCGGGAAATCAGGACATCTTCTTAGACAAACGCATGTTTGAATCAAAAAGGAAGCGTTGAATGTACCTTGCTGAAAAAAGTGTCTGGATGCTGCTTGGCATGTTGCTCGCCATTCCATCCGCCATGGCCGCCTGGAAGCCTGGCCCGGCTGAAATGGCCGCATTGCCCCCATATTGCGCGGCGCGTTTCAATGAAGGCACGGAGGCCTTCAAAACCTGGCGCTCAAGCATGGGCAGCGATTTTATCCATGTCCACCATTATTGCGCCGGCCTCAATTTTCTGAATCGGGCGCGCGGCATGTCTTCGTCAAAGACCCGGGGGGTATTGGGTGCCGCGGTCGGGGAGTTCGACTATGTGTTGAAACATGCTGCTCCGGAGTTTCCTTTGCGCGCGGAAATCCTGATGAATCGCGGGATTGCACTGTCGATGCTGAAGCGGAACGGGGAAGCCGTCGGCAACCTGCTCAAGGCGATCGAACTGGATCCCAGGCAGCCGCGTGCCTATATGGCGCTCACCGATCTATACGCAACATCGAACAATCGCAGCAAGGCACTTGAAACCGTGACAGAGGGGCTGCGCCACAATCCCGACACCCGCAGCCTGCAGCGTCGCTATACCGAGCTGGGCGGAAAACTGCCCTATCCGGCAGCGATTGCACCTGTAGTCGCCGAGCCGGTTGTATCGAGGCCGGTGGTGGATGCCGTGGAGGCTTCTCCTGCCGATCCCGCTGCGAAAGCCGAGACCATACCCGAGACCGTACCCGAGGAATCGTTTCCAACCCCGCCGCCAATCGGTTCGCCCACAAATCCCTACTGCCGGTTCTGTCCGTAACCGGCATCTTCCCCGGGCGATTGGCCCGAAGCGTATATGAACGTCTGCAACCGGGCCCACAAATCGGCTTTAACCTGGGGGTGCAAACCGGAAACATCGTGCTGGCAGGCAGGGTCTGTTTCCAGGTCGAACAGGCGAAGTTCATGGCCTGCTTCCAGCGGCTGGCACACGAGTTTCCATCGCCCGTGCCGGATCATCCGGTCTTTGGCGGCGAGAATGGCTTCATGGTATTCGGGCTTGATTGCCAACGTGCCACTGGAGCGATCAGGCACTTCCAGCAACTCCAGCAGATTCGGATAACGCAGATGCTGGTCAGGCAAGCCGGGAATGTCGGCAATCCAGATACCGGTTTCGTTGAAGGCATCAAGGTTCGGGCAATCTCCGCCAGCGGTGAGGCAGTCCACAAGGGATGTCCCTTCCATGTTGGCCGATACGGGGATATTGGCAAGTTCAAGCAAGGTGGGCGCCAGATCGATGGACCGCACTACCGTGGCCATTGTTCCGCATGCGGCATGGCGGGGATCACGGATCACAAGCGGAATGCGCGGACTGAAATCGCCCACTGCCGAGTTTCCCTGCCCCCAGGTGTCATGTTCGAAAAACTCCATGCCGTGGTCGGAATAAACCACAACAATGGTGTTGTCTGCGAGCCCGCATGTTTCGATGTGAGCCAGCATTTTTCCCACCTCGTCGTCAAACTGGGCCACACAGCCATCGTATAGATCGATGATTTGATCGAGATCGAATTCTTCCTTCGGTGCGCCTTGCCGGCGAATAATCTCGAATGGGTCGGTAAGTTGCGCCATCGCAAACTTGGATTCACCAGCGTAACCGGGGTTGGTGAAGCGTGTGTACCACGGCCATTCAGACGCAAAAGGCGGGTGCGTGGTTGAATAAAATACATTCAGGAAAAAAGGTTGCGCATCTTCTGCCAGGCGCGACACCAGGCGGCGCGCACGCTTGCCCAGTGGCTGGGTCAGGGGGACGCCACCCAGATAATACAATTCAGGCAGGAGCATGCGCCCCAGCCGGTTATGCGTGAATAAAGATACAAACAGGCGCAGGTCCTTGGGGCCCTGGCGTATCAGATACTTCAGGTTCCACTGGTCTTCTGGCAGATCGGTGTAGTCGAATCCGAATGAGTACTTTCCCAGATCGGCGCCACACCAATCCGAAATGGCGGCAGTGCGGTAACCGGCCTGTTTGAGTTGGGTCGGCAGGGCATCCACTTTCAGGCGCGTGTTTTCATCGCTGGAAAAATTGTCACGGATGCCATGCGTATGCGGCCAGGTCCCCGTGAGCATGGAAATCAGGCTCGGCGCAGTGCGTGCGCACGGTACGTAGCAGTTGGCAAACAGGGTGCCGGAGGCCGCCAGCTGATCAATGTGTGGTGTCAGTGCACGCTGATAACCGAGTGCCCCCAGGCGGTCCGCACGCAGGGTGTCGGAACCGATCATCAGGATATTGGGCGGCATGTCTGGGTTGCGCCCTGGCCGTTTGCGCGGTGCCCGGGCCTCGGGTTGCCAACTGGCCCAGGCGATGGTCCCTGCAAAAAACAGGGTGCCCGACCACAGCGCAATTAAAGGCCCGACCTGGTTGCTTTTCACCAACGCCCAGGAGGCGGCTACAAACAACCCTCCGGTCACGCCTGCAGCCAGATACTGGATGCCCTGTATGCGCGCAGGCGTCATCCAGTTCCACAGGCCATGCAAGCGACTCATGCGGTAGTGCATCGACGCCACCAACAGGCCCGGGTTGTAACGCAGCTTGCGGACAAACTGCAGTGCAAATGCACCCAGCACGCCCAGCATGGCTGCGATAAAGGCCAGCCCTTTCGACCAGCTGGTATCGAGAATCGTGCTGAGCATGAAATACAGCATCACCCCGCCGCCCCCGGCGAACAGCATCAGCACGAATGTCCAGGCTGACAGTCGCGCCAGCGCATACAGGGTGTAGCGCCGGTAATGCGTGAGCACTTCTTCGCGGATGCGCGGCCCCGTCTGCGAGAAATCGAGCAGCGATTTGGCCAGCACTGCGGCTGTTCCGATCCCGGCTACGCCGATGGCAGGAAGAAGCCCGACCCATTTTGCGTCGCCGCTCGCGAACCATGCGACCAGGCCACAAGCGGCAGTCAAAATGGCCAGCCATGTGACGCACAACATACCGTGTTCGAGCGGAAGCGGCAGGTGTTTTCCGCGATATCCCGATTCGCTGCGGCCCTGGATTTCACCCAGTGCAGCTGCGGTGCGAACCCAGAAGAAACGTCGCTTGGCCCAGGAAAAACTGAAAACACTGTGAAAACAGTATTCCGCCAGTTTCCGCCACATATAAAGCGGAACAGAGCCCCCGCCATGGATGCGCGCGGTTGAGCGGGTACGCTGATAGCTCTTCTTCAGCAAATAGCCAAGTTGCAGCCGTTCGGTATCGACATAATGATGCTGGACGATATCCGGTGAATACTGGCAGCGCTCACCCCGTGCCAGTGCACGCAGTACATATTCGCTGTCTTCGCCTCCACCCAGATCATGTCCATGGGGCCCTAGTTCGGTGGAGAACTTTCCGGCCAGTCCAAAAACGCGCCGGCGAACGATCAGGTTGCCGCCACCGGGTATGGGGCCTGTTTCGGCGCTGATGATGTCGGGCTTGTCGCCCTGGTCATAGCGGGGAACCGGCAGCGGGTAAATGCGGTAAGCCCCTTCGTCATGAACCCACCCCGGCTCGCTGCCATCCCAGTCTGGCAGGATCCGGCCGCAATACAGACCCGCTTCCGGCCAGGTGGTCGCCGCATGTTCGATGGCGATCAGGTAATCTTCATCAACCCGGTGATCGTCGTCGACAAAGGCGGTAAGCTCCGATTCGATGGTCGGAATGGCTTCATTCAGCGCATAAGACTTCCCGGGTGTGGAAACTTCGATCACGCTGAGCGGCAACCAGTTGTTTTCAGCTTGTTGGGCTTGATAAGCCTGCATCAAGGCAACGGTATCGTCCGTGCAGGCATTGGCCGCAACCAGAATATGCACCGGCATGGACGGGCGCCGTGCCCGATTAAGCGACGCCAGGGCTTTTTGCAGCAACCCTGCCCGGTTGTGCGTGCAAATGAGGATGGTGAGCCGGGTCACTTGTATTTGGGCTTGAGCCGCTTCCAGAATGCGGTGAGCAGCATGTTATGCAGACGATACGCAGCCTTCACGATCAATGATGGCGGCCTGGCGGGCGTGATGACTTCAAATCCAAACTTGTGCAAGGTGTTGCCGGCAACGCTCTCAAAAGCATGGATCTGGAACGCACTCATTTTTGAGTGCCATTTTCCTGCGTTACTGATTTTAAGTGGTTCGTGCACCAGAGGGGTTTTACCCGGGTCATCCACTGAAACGACATCAAACAACTCGGAGGTGTACGCCTCTCCGAGAAACTTGCAGATCTGCTTCATGCTGTCTTGCGGATGGGTGAGCAGGTCTTCATAGCGCAATTCCATATACTGCTGCGAAGGTAATTGGTTACCAAGGGCGTGTCCTTTCTCCACGTAGCTTTCCCAGTATTCCGCCGCGAAGTAGGTGTTATAGACATAGAAGTCATGCTGTCGTCCAAACAGGGAAAGTGCGACATCGCGGCCATCCCGGATCAGATGCACGATCTGGGCATCAGGGAACCAGTCCAGCAGTTTTGGAAGATGCGTGACGTAATACGGCGTTTTGTCGCCCCAGCGCATCTTGCCCTCGCCACGCGCATTTTTTTCAAAAATTCCGGAAATGATCGCAGGCAAGGTATGCCGGCCTTCCGCATGCAATTCACCAACCAGCGTGTCGATATCGAACTTCAGCCCATGCAAATCCGTTTCCAGGAATTCCCGGCTCTGGTCAAGCATGGCCTGCAGCACTTTGCGGATGTTTTCTGGCTGACTGAGATCGCCATAGGCTTTCTGGTTGTCATGCAGTGGGACAATGAAATGGGATTCGCCCGTAGGCAGTGATATGCGGGGATGATTGCGCAACCGGTACTGCAGCATGGTGGTTCCCGAGCGTGGCGCACCCACGATGAAAATGGGGCCGGCGGGACGCTTTGCTTGTTCGGTTTGATCGGGTGAGGTGTGCATATCGAGAAAGACTAGTGCCGGGTTCGTCGCCTGTATCCCACCAGGGTGCCCAGTGCATTGGACGTATTCATGGCCTGGCGAATCAACCCTGGTTTCCCGGTAAAAAACAGTCCCAGGGTTTTAAGACTGTGGTTAAACAACTGACGCAGCATGAATGCAGGCATCCCAAGAAAGCGTGCAGGAAAATCGGGCATGCCAAACTGGGCTTTGCGTATTCCGGCCTGGTAATGCAGTTTCAGGAAGTAGCGTCGTTTAAGCTTCCAGTCATCTACCGAGTGCCAAACGGCCATATCGGGGCGGTAGCGGATTCGGGCATTCAGTGCCAGCAGCACATGCAGCATCATGGCATCCTCGCCGCCTCCGACGCCTTCGCCTTCGCGATTGTAATTGGCATCGAAACGCAACATCGGATGGGCGCGAAAAAAAGGCATGGAGTAGGCTGTGTTCCCGCTCCAGATCGGTGTGCTGTCATTGCGAATCCACAGCGGAGAGGCGCCATGATCGAGCCGCCCCAGGAATCCTGCAATTTCATCATCCAGCCATGTGGGCCGGGCATGCGGCGTGAAGTCCACATCGATGCGGCCGCCGACGCATTGTGCGCCTTCGTTCACGATTGCGTCGTAGGCCGCCATCAAAAGGCCCGGCTGGGGCAACTCGTCGTCGTCAATGAATAGCAGGATGTCCTGCGCCATGGCTTCGGCCAGTGCCCGGTTGCGTGCGGGGACAATTCCCGGCGCAGTTTCGGTCACGATGCGCAGTGGTGCACCGGGCTGCTTCTGCAATCCTTCAAGCACGGCCAGCGTTTCGTCTGGACTATTGTTGTTGACCGCCAGTATGTCGAATGGAACCGGGCAACGCTGCATTCGCAGTGCCGCAACGAGTTTCTCCAGCCGGTGGGCGCGTTTGAACGTGCAAAAAGCAACGGTGAGGACAGCCGGTTCGTTCACTGATTACCTTGCCTGGCGGGACAGCAATAAGCCGTGGGCACTATTTCGATTGATGTTGAATGCGGCTTGCTGCAAACGTGTGGAATGGTTTTCAGGAATAGGA
>JAIOJU010000216.1 GCA_019911765.1 Thiobacillus sp. | reverse complement strand
GCTGAAAACGGCATGAGCGGCCAGGTGTTGACCAAATAAATGAGCCTGCTGGACATCATAGTGCTGCTGGTGCTGGTGTTGACGGTGGTGCGCGGCTTGATGCGCGGGCTGGTCGATACCCTGTTTTCACTGGCGGCCTGGATGCTGGCCTTTTTGCTGGGCAAGTGGGGCGCGGTGATGGTGGCGCCGCTTCTGCCCATCGGGATCGAGAATCCTGCGATTCGCTATTTCGCGGGTTTTGCCGTGGTTTTTCTGGCGGTACTGATCGGCGTGCTGTTATTGGGGCATGCTGCAGCTTCACTGGTCAAGGCAGTGGGGCTGGGGAGTGCCGACAAGGTGCTGGGTGGGGTGCTGGGACTGACCAAGGGTTTGGTAATCCTGGTGGGGCTGACGCTGGCTGCCGGCTTGACTTCATTGCCGCGCACCGATTTCTGGAAACAGGCTGCGTTGTCAGGCAGTTTGCAGGCCATGGCGATGCGCGTATTGCCGTTTTTGCCGGATGACATGGCGAAATATGTTCGCTATGAATAATGGTGTTTTGAACAATCTTATGGATGGGTGCACAGCATGTGCGGGGTAATCGGAGTCGTTGCCAATTCGGCAGTTAACCAGCTTTTGTACGATGGGCTGATGGTGTTGCAGCATCGTGGACAGGATGCTGCCGGCATTGTGACGGCGGAAGAAAGCCGCTTCCACATGCACAAGGAACCAGGGCTGGCGCGCGATGTGTTTCGCACCCGCGACATGCGCAATCTGCTGGGCGACATGGGCGTGGCGCATGTACGCTATCCCACGGCAGGCAGTGCCGCCTCGTCGGCCGAATCGCAACCGTTCTACGTGAACTCGCCCTACGGCATCGTGCTGGGTCATAACGGCAATCTCACCAATACCCAGGAACTGAAGGAATCGCTGTTCCGCAGTGACCTGCGGCACGTCAATACCAATTCGGATTCCGAAGTGCTGTTGAACGTGCTGGCGCATGAACTCCAGGTGCGCGGCGCGGGAAGCCAGTTGAGCCTGGACACGATCTTCGGTGCGGTGGCGGGCGTGCATGCACGCTGCAGGGGGGCCTATGCCGTGACTGCTTTCATTGCAGGTTATGGCTTGCTGGCGTTCCGCGATCCGCATGGCATTCGCCCGCTGGTCATCGGCGTCAATGACCAGGTGACACCGCACGAATACATGGTGGCCTCGGAGAGCGTGGCCATAGATACCCTGGGCTTCCGCCTGCTGCGTGACGTGGCACCGGGCGAAGCGATCTTCATCGATTATCAGCGCCAGTTGCACAGCCGCCAGTGCAGCGACAAGGCGGTGCTGAATCCCTGCATTTTTGAGTATGTATATCTCGCGCGTCCCGATTCGGTGATGGATGGCATTTCGGTCTACAGCACGCGCCTGGCCATGGGCGTGTCGCTGGCCGAGAAAATCCGCCGCGAATTCTCACACCTGAAAATTGATGTGGTGATTCCGATTCCCGATACCAGCCGCCCTTCAGCGCTGCAACTGGCAAACCACCTCAACGTGCCGTACCGTGAAGGCTTCATCAAGAACCGCTATATCGGCCGCACCTTCATCATGCCGGGACAGGCGCTACGCAAGAAATCGGTGCGGCAGAAGCTCAATGCCATTGCCGAAGAATTCAACGGCCGCAATGTATTGCTGGTCGACGATTCCATCGTGCGCGGCACCACCAGCCGTGAGATCGTGCAGATGGCGCGTGATGCCGGTGCGAAGAACGTGTACTTTGCCTCGGCTTCGCCACCCGTGCGTTTCTCCAATGTGTACGGCATCGACATGCCGACGCGCAATGAACTGATTGCCAATGGCCGCACCGATGAAGAAATTGCGCAGGAAATTGGTTGCGATGCGATGATTTATCAGGACCTCGACGCGATGGTGGAGGTGGTTCGTGCTGCCAACCCGGCGATTCAGGACTTTGACACGTCCTGCTTTGATGGGCGCTACATCACCGGTGACGTCACGCCGGAGTACCTGAATTACATCGAGGCGCTGCGCAATGGCGAAACGCCGTCGACTTCTGCCTTGTCTACCCAGCAACTCGATCTGAACCTGGCAACGAACCGTTGACCGAAACCGGCGCGGCGCGTAGATTTGCCGATGCGCCGATTTGAACATCAGCTTGCGGGCGCTTGATAAATCCGGCTAAAGCGTTTGCAGGCCGTTGAAGGACTTTCCGGGAGCCGCGTTTACCCGAGAAAGGCTTGGATGCAAGGCGCGGGCCGAAGGTCGTGGTCATTCCACGATGCCGAGGCCCGCAACACCGCAGACGGGCCTTTCTCGGGCAAACCCAAAGGGACGGGGCTTTCCGGGCGGCTCGCTTCGTTGCGACGCTTGCGAAGGGGGAGACCCTTCGCATCGCGGCGCGCCTCGCGATCCATCCCGGAAAGCCCGCGTCGCGGCCCCGGAAAGTCCTTCAATGGCCTGCTTGGGAAACCCCGAAACGCGCTTGCAGTTCGGGGTTTTTTATTTTGGGGTCAACCATGAACAACGACGAATACGATATCGACACGCTGGCGGTCCGTGCGGGCACCGTCCGCAGCCAGTTCAACGAACACTCCGAGGCGATGTTCCTCACCTCCAGCTTTGTGTTCAGCAGTGCGGCCGAGGCGGCGGCGCGTTTCAAGGGCGAGCAGCCTGGCCCGATCTACGCGCGCTTCACCAATCCCACGGTCAACATGATGGAAGCGCGGCTGGCCGCGCTGGAAGGCGCCGAGCGCTGCGTGGCATTTGCTTCCGGCATGGCAGCGATCCTGGCTACCGTCATGGGCCTGATGAAGGCGGGTGAGCACATCGTCGCATCACGTTCGATTTTCGGTTCAACGGTGCAATTGTTCAGCAATATTCTGGGCCGTTTCGGCATCGAGACCACTTACGTGTCGCCGACCGATCCGGCGGAATGGCGCGCAGCAGTCAAACCAAATACAAAATTGTTTTTTGTCGAATCGCCGTCCAACCCGCTGACCGAGGTGAGCGATATTCGCGCGCTGGCGGCGATTGCGCATGAATCGGGTGCGTGGCTCGCAGTCGATAACTGCTTTTGTTCGCCGGCGCTGCAAAAGCCGCTGGAACTGGATGCCGACATCGTGATCCATTCGGCGACCAAGTACCTCGATGGCCAGGGCAGGGTGCTGGGCGGCGCGGTCCTGGGCAGTCAGGCCTTGATGGAAGGCGTGTATACCTTTTTGCGGACTGCCGGGCCGACGCTGTCGGCATTCAATGCCTGGGTGATCCTGAAGGGGCTGGAAACCTTGTCGATACGCATGGCCGCCCATTCGGGCAATGCGCTGGCACTGGCGCAATGGCTGGAGGCGCAGCCGCAGGTTGCGCGCGTGCTGTACCCCGGTTTGCCATCGCATCCGCAACATGCGCTGGCGATGGCGCAGCAGAAAACCGGCGGCGGCATCGTGGCGTTCGAACTCAAGGGTGGCAAGGACGCGGCCTGGAAACTGATTGACGCGACCCGGCTGCTGTCGATCACCGCCAATCTGGGCGACACCAAAACCACGATCACCCATCCTGCTTCCACCACGCATAGCCGCATGACGCCTGAGCAGCGCGATGCGGCGGGCATCAGCGATGGATTGATCCGCATTGCCGTGGGGCTGGAGTCGGTTGCGGACATCCAGGCCGACCTGGCACGCGGACTGGCATGATGTTGCGAGGCCTGTTGCTGGTGCTGGGGGTGCTTGGTCTGGGAACGGCCCACGCTGCCGACATGACCGTGCTGCACTATGTCGACCAGGACCCGGGGGGCGCACCTTATGTGACGCGCATCCTGGTGACGCCGGATTTCATGCGGATGGATGGTGGCGAGGACAACGCGGATTTCGCCCTGCTGGATCGGCGCCAGCGCCAGCTGGTTAATGTCAGCCGCGACAGCAAGCTGGCGCTGGTGTTTGCGTCCGGCGCGCTGCCGCCGCGTCCGGCCAGCCTGAAATCCCGGCTTGACATCAGCAAGGCTGCGCCCGGCATGCAACGGTTCCGCCTTGAGGTCAATGGCGTGGTGTGCAGCGAAGGCATCGCGGCTCTTGGCGCTGCACCCGATGCGGCACGTGCGATGGCTGAGCTGAAGTCTGTCCTGGCGGCGACGCAATACCGTGTCTGGAAGGATACGCCCGCCGAATTGCAGCATGATTGCGATCTGACGAACCAGGTATGGGAAACGGGGAGCACGCTCAAACTGGGCCTGCCGCTGGAGGAGCGCGAGTTCACCGGACGGACGCGGAAATTCGAGCGTGAAACCCGGCAGCCACTTCAGCCGGAGCTGTTTCGCGTACCGGAGGGGTTGACGGTGATCAACGCGCCGTCATAGCGCTTCGACTTTAAGTGTGCAGCCCGCCGCATCGCACACGACATATCCCCAGCGGGCATACCAGTCCGGTACTACCCAGCGTTCGCGGTCATGGCCTTCAACCGTATGGACATGTCGCATCGGGCGATGGGTGTGTCCATGAATCAGGCGCTGGGCCTGCTGTTCACCCAACACGCGTTCGACTTCTGCTGCGCTCACATCCATGATGTCGGCAGGTTTGCCGGCTTTGGCTGATTCGCTGCCCGCGCGTGCCTGATTCGCCAGGCGGTGGCGCAGGGCAAGCGGCAGGTGCCGCAACAGGGTCAGGATCAGGGGACGCCGCACGCGCCGTCGAAAGGCTTGATAGGCGATGTCGTCGGTGCACAGGGTGTCGCCGTGCATCAGCAAGGTCGGCACGCCATACAGTTCAATCCGGGTGGGATCGCTCAGCAGGATCATTCCGGATAGCGCTGCATACTGCTGGGCCAGCATGAAATCGCGGTTGCCGTGCATGAAATACACCGGGGTACCGGCATCGACCAATGCCCGGATCCGGCGCGCAGCATCATGCGCAACCTGCTCGTCGTGGTCATCGCCAATCCAGGCTTCGAACAGGTCGCCCAGAATGTAGAGCGCATCCGCACTGGCGGCATCTTCCTGCAGAAAGCGAAAAAAACGCCCGGTGGCGGCCGGGCGTTCGTCGGTCAAGTGCAGGTCGGCTACAAAGTAGGTGCGGCCTGCCTTGACCTGGGCAATCGGGTTCACCGGTTCGATCAGGCGATTTCTGCCTTGGTGATGACCACATCTTCCACCGGTACGTCCTGATGGCCGGCGCGGGTGCCGGTTTTGACCTTCTTGATCTTGTCGACCACATCGGTGCCGTCTACCACCTTGCCGAACACGGCATATCCATAGCCCTGGGGGGTGGGCGCGGTGAAGTTGAGGAAGCTGTTGTTGGCAACGTTGATGAAGAACTGTGCGGTGGCCGAATTGGGGTTGGGCGTGCGGGCCATGGCAACGGTGTAGGCCTCGTTCTTCAGGCCGTTGGCAGCTTCATTTTCGATCGTTTCGCGCGTGGGCTTTTGCGTCATGCCGGGCTCAAAGCCGCCGCCCTGGATCATGAAGCCGTCGATCACGCGGTGAAAAATGGTGCCGTCGAAAAAACCATCACGCACGTATTGCAGAAAGTTCTCCACCGTTTTCGGGGCTTTTTCAGCATCGAGTTCGAGGGTGATGATGCCGTGATTGGTGTGCAGCTTGACCATGGGGTGTCCTATAGGGAAGTTTCGTGAATGATTTTCCAGCGGCCGTTTTCGCGGCTCCAGAATTGGCGTTTAACAGTACGGTCGCTGAGGTTGCTGCTTTGGTAATCCTGCACAAAGCTGACCAGGGCAAAATCGGGGCGCTCAGGGTAGAGCATCAGGCTGACCTTGCTGAGGCCTACCTTGATCCATGATTTGGTGGCGTTCACCTTCTGCTTGCTGGCACCAAAGGATTGGAAATCCTGAGGCCCGGTGCGGAATGACGGGCTGTAGTGGCTGAGCAGGCGTGGGGTGTCACGGCTTTCCCAGTCCTGGCGCCATTGATCCAGTG
Organism: Thiobacillus sp.; assembly: GCA_019911765.1. Classification (GTDB taxonomy): domain Bacteria; phylum Pseudomonadota; class Gammaproteobacteria; order Burkholderiales; family Thiobacillaceae; genus Thiobacillus. The sequence goes on along the minus strand of JAIOJU010000216.1, from coordinate 3,328 downwards.
CAGTTGCCAGGTCGTTGCGGCGGGAGTCGAGCGCATCGTGGGCAACCCATTCGACCTGTTCGGCGATGATGACCGGGGTTTTCCCGGTCTGGATGTAGTGGCCGAGCCGTGCCAGATCGTCGTTGGCCAGAACGACACAGCCTTCGCTGGCGCGTGGCGTGCGGCTGTAGGTGCTGCTGGGGCTGCCATGTATCCAGATGCCGTGGCCATTGCGTCCCTGCCGGGTATCCCATTCGTTGGGGTAGGACAGGGTGAATGCGCCGCCGCCGTAGAAGTCGGTGAGTTCGCGCGGCGACTTGAATCCGGAAATGGTGTAGATGCCAATCGGGGTGCGGTTGTCGCCTTCTTTCTGCTTGCCGGCACCGGCCTTGCCGATCGTGACGTAGAAATCGGCCACCCGAACCGGCAGGCCTGCGCGATTTTCATAGACGTACAGCCGTGAACGGCTGGCATCGACTACCAGCGCATGGCGATAACTGTCGTCCAGATTCAACAGGTAGGCTGGAACCTTGTCTTGCGACAAGGATTCGGTCGCCGCGTGCACACGCTGGCGTGCTTCGAGGCGAAGCTGGTCCAGTTCGGTGCTGCGTGACTGGATATTGCCCAGGGTTTCCAGCGGACGCGCACGCGCAAGCAGCAAATCGCCCTTGACCAGTTGCGCCAGACGGAAATTCGGATGTTGCTGCGTCAGTTGATCGACGGTGGTTACGGCCTCAGGCATCCGGCTTTGCGTCACCGCCAGCAGACTGTTGGTCAACTGGCGATCAGCATCCACCCCGGCCGCATGGGCAACCGGGATGGTCAACAGAAGCGTGAGGAGCAGGCGATGCATTTATCGGGAAGTCTCGCTGATAATGCGCCACTGGCCATCCTGCAGCGCCAGTTTCAGCGTTTTGGTCACGGTCGAGCGCAGCAGGTCGGAACGGTAGGCCTGGCGGAACGTGGCGCTGGCCATGTTGCCTTGCTGGTCAATCTTCAGATCACTGACCTGCACGTCAATTGTCTTGGGTGCCGTGATGCGGTCGCGGCGCTGGGCTTCCCAGGCGGCACGGGTCATGCCGCTTGATGCGAAATCACTGGCATAGGCCGCCAGGTAGGCATTCACATCGCGCCTGGACCAGGCTTGTGCCCAATTGTTGATGGCGGCTTCGACATTCGGGCTTGCCGCAGCGGGTGCAGGGACGGCCTTGGCCGGCGCAGGCTCGGTGGCTGCGGGTTTGGCGGCAGGCTTGAGCGAGGCAACCGCCGGCTTGGCGGCAGATTTGCGGGGCTGCCCCTGGATCAGGTCCTGGATCAGGGCCAGCTTGGTTTGTGCGGCAGCGTTCTTGTTGTCGAGTGCCAGGGCCTTGTCGTAGGCAATGGAAGCCATCTTGGCGTAAATGTCACCCAGGTTCTCGTGTGCGGTAGCGTAGCTCGGATGGGTGCGGATCGCCATTTCCAGCGCGTTTTTCGCGGAGTCGTACTTGCTTTGCGAAGCGTAAAGCACCGCAAGGTTATTGTAGGGTTCGGGCAGTTCGGGGAAGTCCTCGGTCAGTCCGGTGAATACGGTGATGGCATCGTTGGTCTTGCCCTGGTCGGCGAGGATCAGCCCTTTCAGAAAGCGTGCCTGGGCGTCCTTCGGGTTTTTTGCCAGATAACGATTGGCGCGGTCGAGCGCGCCGGTCAAATCACCCTTGCGGAACTGGGTGTTGATGTCCTGAACTTCAGTGGCCAGCACAGGCGTGCTGACCAGAATGGCGCAGGTGGCAACGGCAGCAAAGAAGCGGGACAAGGCCATGTGATATGCTCGGTTCATCTTGAGAAGCAGGCATTCTAACAATATCGACTCCGCTGAGACAGTCGGCATTCCGCCTGATTCCCGTAACGTGTCATTCCACCCGTAGCTTGCCCGCACTATGTTGCACATTACCAATTCCCTGACACGCTCCAAAGAAGCGTTTGTTCCGCTCATTCCGGGGCGAATCCGCATGTATGTATGCGGCATGACCGTGTACGACCTGTGCCATCTTGGGCACGCACGGGTGTTTGTGGTGTTCGACATGGTGACGCGCTGGCTGCGCGCGAGCGGCTATCAGGTCGAATACGTAAGAAACATTACGGACATCGACGACAAAATCATTAGGCGTGCGCAGGAAAAGGGTGAAACCCCGGCCGAACTGACCGAGCGCTTTATTGCCGAGATGCATGAGGACGAACGGGCACTGGGCGTATTGCCTCCCGACCATGAGCCGCGAGCAACCGCTTATGTGGCGCAGATGCTGGCCCTGATCGCGCAACTGGAAAAAAATGGCCTCGCTTACCCGGCTGCCAATGGCGACGTGTATTACAGCGTGCGGGGCTTTGCAAGCTATGGCCGTTTGTCCGGCAAGAGCCTGGATGAACTGCGCGCAGGCGAGCGGGTTGAGATCGACACGTATAAACGCGACCCGATGGATTTTGTGCTGTGGAAAGCCGCCAAGCCAGGCGAGCCGGCTTGGGAATCACCGTGGGGGCCGGGCCGTCCCGGCTGGCATATCGAATGCTCTGCCATGAGTGCCGATCTGCTCGGTAATCACTTCGATATTCACGGTGGCGGTCAGGACCTGCAGTTCCCGCATCACGAAAACGAGATCGCCCAGTCCGAGGGGGCGCACAACTGCACCTTCGTGAATTACTGGATGCATAACGGTTTTGTACGGGTGGACAACGAGAAAATGTCCAAATCGCTGGGCAATTTCTTCACCATCCGCGAGGTGCTGAAGAAATATGACGCCGAAGTGGTGCGTTTCTTCATCCTGCGCGCACATTACCGCAGCCCGCTGAACTACTCCGATGCTCATCTGGATGATGCCAGGAGCGCACTGGCCCGGCTGTATACCGCGCTGAAAAATGTGCCTGTAACCGAAGCCGCACCTGACTGGGCACAGCCCGAAGCGATCCGTTTCCGTGCCGCCATGGATGATGACTTCAACACGGCAGAAGCCATCGCCGTGCTGTTTGAACTGGCGGGTGAAGCCAATCGGGGCCATGCCACGGCGGCACAGACGCTTCGTAGCCTGGGCAACGTGCTGGGGTTGTTGCAGCGCGAGTCGGCTGATTTCCTGCAGGCCGGGGTGGACAGTGAGGGAATGCCTGAATCCGAGATTGAGACCCTGATTGCTGCGCGTCTGGCCGCCCGCAAGGAAAAGAACTTTGCCGAATCCGATCGTATCCGCGATGTCCTGACGGCAGCGGGGATCGTGCTTGAGGATGGCTCCGGCGGGACGACCTGGCGCTGCGCCTGAAGTGGCCACGACCAGGTGGCACTCGGGCAGCGCTCAACACCTTGCCTCTCCGGGAGCAAGGGTTC
>JAIOJU010000215.1 GCA_019911765.1 Thiobacillus sp. | reverse complement strand
GTTCGAAGGACTATGGGAGGGTGCCGGAGAAGTCGATGCCATCATCGAGGCACGTGGACTCAGGCAGATGTCGGACACCGGGGAACTGGAAAAGATCATCGACGACGTGCTCGCCGCCAACCCGAAGTCGGTCGAGGAATTCCGCGCCGGCAAGGAAAAAGCCTTCAACGCGCTGGTCGGCCAGGTCATGCGTGCCAGCAAGGGCAAGGCCAACCCGGCGCAGGTCAACGACCTGCTCAAAGCCAAACTGCAATAATCCTAAAAACCGCAGTTGACCGCTCTCTACCCCCGCGAACGCCGCATGAACGCTGAATTTTCTGCCTTCGATCGCCTTCACCTGTTGGGTGAGAGCGCTACGCACCCGCTGGCACGCCTGCTCACGCGCCTGCCTTTGCACCCGCAAGGGGCAGGCCGGATTCGTAAAGCCGCTTGCGCGGCAACGACTCCGCTCTCGCGCCTTCTTGCAGGCGGTCTGCGGCGTCGTTGCGTGGCAGGCACGCGATCCGACGCACCATCGGGCGCGTCCAACTACGGTTTCCAGGATAATCGAATGCAAAAACGCGCTGACCAGGACAAGCCCCTGGCCAGCGCGTTTTGATTATTCGGGGAAGCGCTCCCCCTCAGGCAAACACTTACCGTCCCTTGAGTGTGCGGAACCGTTCCTTGTCCGTCTCGTAGCGCTCTCGCACCTTCACCATCGCTTCTTCATTGGTCAGAATGGTGCGTTTCAGTTCCAGCCGTTCATTGGCAGCCTGGGCCACCTGCTCTTTCAGATTGGGGGCCACGGGCCGGCCCGATTTTTGAATCGCGGCAACCCGCGCATTCAACTCAGCCAGATTCACCTCCACCGCCTTGAACCGGATTTCCGCGCCCTTGATCGCCAGCTTGTGGTGCTCCAGCGCACGGTCGCGCGCCAGATCGATTTCGGCTTCAGACGTATAGGTTGCAGTCAGCGCACGATCCAGTTGTGCCTGCTTCTGCTCTTCTTCCTGTATCCGTTTCTGCTCGGCCTGATGCTCGGCTTCCGCCTTGCGTTCCGCTTCCGACTGCGTACGCTTGATGACGCTGCCCTGCTTGTTCATCTCGGCCGCGCCGCTTTTCTGGTAAGTCGATGGCAACGTGTCGCCGTAATGCACCCGGCCATTACTGTCCACCCAGCGATACATCGCCGCGTCCGCGGTGGCCGCAGTCAGCAGCAGCGCCACCATCAGGACGCTAAACGCCATACGTTGCGCGGTACGCTGCCACGGCCTGCAATTCAGATTGTCGGTTTGCGTCACGTTCCAAAAACTCCAGCAGATTGTCCAGTGTGACCACCGCCACCACCGGAATATCAAATTGTTCGCGCACTTCCTGCACCGCCGACTTGTCGCCGGTGCCGCGCTCCATCCGGTCCAGCGCAATCACCACGCCCGCAGGTTCGGCCCCCGAATGGCGGATCAGTTCCACCGATTCGCGCACCGAGGTGCCCGCCGAAATCACGTCATCCACAATCAGCACGCGTCCCTGCAGTTGCGCACCGACCACCGTCCCGCCCTCGCCGTGATCCTTCGCCTCCTTGCGGTTGAAGGCAAACGGGATATTCCTGCCCATGCCCGCCAGCGCCACCACAATGCTCGCGGCCAGCGGAATGCCCTTATACGCAGGCCCGAACAGCACGTCGAACGCGATTCCCGAGTCGATAATCGCCTTGGCGTAAAATTCGCCCAGCCGTTTCAGCTTGTCGCCGTCGTTGAACAGTCCCGCGTTGAAAAAATAAGGGCTCATCCGCCCGGCTTTGGTCTTGAACTCGCCAAAACACAGCACATTCGAAGCGATGGCGAATTCCACAAACTCGGCTTTGTAATCGGACATTTTGTTAACTTCTTGAATCGTTATATTAATTAAACCCGTGATGCGAATTATATCGGCCAACCTCAACGGCATCCGCTCCGCCGCCACCAAAGGCTTCTTCGACTGGCTGCCCACGCAACATGCCGATGTCGTCTGCGTGCAGGAACTCAAGGCCCAGGCCGCCGACCTCAAGCCCGAATTCATCCAGTGCGACAGCCTGGGCGGCGCCTTCCACTACGCCGAAAAGAAGGGCTACAGCGGCGTCGGCATCTATACCCGCACCCCGCCACAGCGCATCATCGAAGGACTCGGCGTGGCCGAATTCGATGCCGAAGGCCGCTACATCGAGGCAGATTACGGCAACCTGGCCGTCATCTCGCTCTACCAGCCCTCCGGTTCCAGCGGCGACGAACGCCAGCAGGCCAAGTTCCGCTTCATGGACGTGTTCTTCCCCCACCTCGAAGCCTTGATCCAATCCGGCCGCGAAATCGTCATCTGCGGCGACTGGAACATCGCCCACAAGGAAGTAGACCTGAAAAACTGGAAGTCCAACCAGAAAAACTCCGGCTTCCTGCCCGAAGAACGTGCCTGGATGACCCGCCTGTTCGACGAACTCGGCTGGGTCGACGTCTACCGCAATCTCTACCCCGAGCACACCGGCGAGGCCTACACCTGGTGGAGCAACCGCGGCCAGGCGTATGCCAAGAACGTCGGCTGGCGCATCGACTACCAGATCGCCACCCCCGGCATCGCCGCCAGGGCGAAGTCCGCCAGCGTCTACAAGGACCAGCGCTTTTCCGACCATGCGCCGCTGATTGTCGATTACGATTACGCCCCATAACCCGTTATTCCAACAACAATCCAACGGGCAAAAGGGAGGGAAGACATGGCAAAAAAGGAACTACCCAGCATCGGAGGACAATCCTTCGAGGACCTCAAACAGGTCAACGACCACGGCGCCGAGTACTGGAGCGCACGCGGCCTGCAATCCCTGTTGGGTTACAGCCAGTGGCGGCGGTTCGAAGATGCCATCAAGCGCGCTCTAACCTCTTGTGAACAATCGGGAAATAATCCCGATCATCATTTTGCCGGCGCCGGCAAAATGATCGGGTTGGGGAAAGGTGGCCAGCGAGAGGTAGAGGACTATCAACTTTCCCGCTTCGCCTGCTACCTCATTGCCCAGAACGGCGACCCCCGCAAGCCGGAAATCGCCCTGGCCCAGAAATACTTCGCCATCCAGACGAGGCGCCAGGAGCTGTCCGAACAACTGGCTGCGGATATTGAGCGCCTGGAACTGCGCAAACAGACCTCCGAAGAATTCAAGGCACTCTCAGGGGCCGCCCAGCAGGCCGGCGTGCAGAATCGCATGTTCGGCATTTTTCACGACGCCGGTTACAAAGGCCTGTACGGCGGCCTGGGCAACGAACAAATCAAGGTCAGGAAAGGCGTCCCATCCAAAGAGCAGCTGATGGACCGGATGAACGCCACCGAGCTTGCCGCCAACCAGTTCCGCATGACGCAGACCCGCGACAAGCTGGCGCGCGAAGGCATCCGCGACCAGCAGCAGGCCATTCGTGCCCACGAGCAGGTCGGCAAGGAAGTCCGCGCCGCCATCGAACGCATCGGCGGCGAACGCCCGGAAAACATTCCAGCCGCCGAACACATCAAGAATGTTGAGAAACGGATCAAGACCGCCACGCCCAAGCTGGAACTGGACGAGCGCGATGCGGGTGGCTTGCTGGGCGATGCCGCCCAAAAGAAAAAAGGCGCGTGACCATGATCCACCCCAGCACCCTGCCACTGATTGCGTTTCACCCTCACCCTGCATGACCCCGCAAGCCTTCATCGCCAAGTGGCGCGACAACCCGCTGACCGAACGCGCGGGCGCGCAGGCGCATTTCGAAGACCTGTGCGCCCTGCTTGGCGTCGAGCCGCCGCGCGTCGAGGGCGAATACCAATATGAGCGCGGGCTGATCAAAAAGAGCAGCGCCAGCCAGGGCTGGGCGGATGTCTGGAAGAAAAACTGCTTCGCCTGGGAATACAAGGCGCCCGACAGGAATCTAGGCGCGGCGCTCACGCAATTGATGGGTTACGCGCTCGTGCTCGACAACCCGCCGCTGCTGGTGGTATCCGACCGCAAGCGCATCGAAATCCACACCCACTTCACCGGCACGCCGAGCGAAGTCCACGACATCCTGCTGGAAGACATCGGTCAGCCGGAAAACCTGCAAAAGCTGCGCTGGCTGTTCGATGCGCCCGAGCGTTTCAAACCCCGCACCACCACCTACGCCGTTACCGAAGACGCCGCGCGCAAGATGGGCAAGCTGGCCGAGCGCCTCAACGCGCAAGGAAACACGCCACTCCAGACCGCGCATTTCCTGATCCAGTGCGTGTTCTGCATGTTTGCCGAAGACGCCCGCCTGCTGCCGGAAAAGCTGTTCGAGACGGTGCTCGACAAGTCCAACCCCGACGGCACAAAAGCCCAGTCCCGACTGACCGAATTATTCACCGCCATGCGCAAAGGCGGCGACTTCGCACTGGAAACCATCCCGTATTTCAACGGCGGCCTGTTCGAGCTGATCGAGGTGCCGCCGCTCACCACCCAGGACGTGGTGCAACTGCTCGACGCCGCGCGCATGGGCTGGGGCGAGATCGAACCCGCCATCCTCGGCACCCTGTTCGAACGCGGCCTCAACCCCGACATGCGCAGCCAGCTCGGCGCGCACTACACCGACCCCGCCACCATCCTCAAGCTGATCCGCCCCGTGATCGAAGCGCCCTTGCTGGCCGAATGGCAGGCCGTCAAAACGTGCATCCAATTACTGCTGGAAAAACACAATCAGGGCGGCAAAGGCAGCAAGACAGCCGGGGACGACGCGCAAGCGGCCTTCATCCAGTTCATCCAGCGGCTCAAGGCCTACCGTGTGCTCGACCCCGCCTGCGGCAGCGGCAACTTTCTCTACCTGGCGCTGAAAACCCTGAAGGACCTGGAACACCGCGCCAACCTCGAAGCCGAAGCCCTCGGCCTGCACCGCGAACTGGTCATCGAAACCAGCCCCGCC
>JAIOJU010000214.1 GCA_019911765.1 Thiobacillus sp. | reverse complement strand
TCCTTGATGTAATTGGCTTGCGTACCTTTACCAGCACCCGGACCACCCAACAGAATCAAACGCATGACGTATCTCCCTTAACTATGAATATGACAAAACCGCGTTAGCCTAAGCCATGCGCGATTCAAGCAACACTTAAATATTTTTATTGGGGGATTCAAGAGGCTGCTATGCCGCCCCGTACAACGCACGGACACGTGCCAGATCTTCCGGCGTATCCACGCCCGGCGCCGGTTCAGCAGCAACCAGGCCGAGACTGATGCGGTAACCGTGCCACAACACGCGCAACTGTTCAAGCATCTCGAATCGTTCCAGCGGCGAAGCGGCCAGGCCGGCATAGGTCCGCAAAAATCCCGCGCGATACGCATACAGCCCGATATGCCGCAGCGCTTCGAGGGCATGCGGCGTGGCTTGCCGGGTAGCAAAGGCGTCTCGCGGCCACGGGATTGGCGCACGACTGAAATACAGCGCATAGCCAGCTTCGTCCGCCACCACCTTGACGACGTTGGGATTGATGAAATCGGCGTGATCGTGGATCGGGTGCGCCAGCGTGGCCATCACCGCATCGTCGTGCAAAACCAGTTGCCGCGCCGCTTCGCGAATCAGTTCCGGATCGATCAGCGGTTCGTCGCCCTGGACATTGACCACCAGCGTGTCGTCCGGCCAGCCCAGGGTTTCGGCCACTTCGACCAGGCGTTCGGTCCCGGACTGATGGTCCGGCGAGGTCATCAACGCCTGGTAACCGGCGGCTTCAACCGCCTGCTGCACCCGCACATCGTCCGTTGCGACCACTACGTCTTCAGCACCCGCCTGCAAGGCACGTTCCAGCACGCGCACCACCATCGGGCGTCCACCGATATCTGCCAGCGGTTTGCCCGGCAAGCGGCTGGACGCGTAGCGTGCGGGAATGACCACGCGAAAATGCATGGTCAACGCTGGCCGTGAATTTCGTTGACATCCAGGGGGCGGGCCTCTTCCGGCAGCATCACCGGAATATCGTCACGAATGGGATAGGCAATACGGCAGGCATGGCAGATCAGTTCATGGACGGGTTTCTTCCATTCGAGCGGTCCTTTACAAACCGGGCACACCAGAATTTCAAGAAGCTTGGGGTTCATCAGTCAGATTCCTATAAAACGTTGCGGCATCAGCCTTGTCCTGCTGCTGCGATTTATTTTGATAAAGATGGATATCGGCCACCGACAGCAAGGTCACCAGGTCATGGCCATCCTGCGGCGCATGACTTACGCCCAGGCTCACGGCCATGGGCAGTCCATTGCCCTGACTCCATGCCTGGGTACGCGATTCAATGCGTTCGAATATCTGGCGAATCGCCACTTCGTCACGATGCGGCAGCAGGGCGACAAATTCGTCTCCGCCCCAGCGGCCACATACGCCCAGTTCGGCTGATTCCTTGAATATCTGCGCAAATTCGGCCAGTACCCGGTCACCCACGCCGTGACCATAGCGATCGTTCACTTCCTTGAACTGGTTCAGGTCAGCAAACAATACGGTTGCCGGTTTGCCTTCCCCGGCATTTTTCAGCATGCAGTCTGCGGCCGCCAGCAGGCCATGGCGATTGAGCAGCCCCGTCAACGTGTCGAAGCGGCTGCGGTAATCCAGTTGACGGCGCTGTCCATCGATGCGCGACATCAGGATATAGGCATACAACGCCAGCGTGACCCAGAACACGCCAAAAAACACGTCGCCTGCGTTGACCCCGAACCCGCCCAGACGATAGCGGAACGCGAACGCAATCGCCATACCCAGAAAAGCCCCGCCCAGCACTTCACCGAACAGGCGCATGCCATAGCGCATTCCGTTTCCCAGCAGCACCATCAGGAAGGCCAGGGCAGAAGGCGGAATGGGATTGGGGTCGTGGATGACGCAGAGCGTCACGATGGCCAGGTCGGCCACCATGGCACTGCGTATCCCCAGCAAGGTGACACGCTGCAGCGCCTGGCGAAAGAACCAGGTATTGAGGACGAAATACACCCCCAGCGCGATCAGCAGCTGCTCGATGCTGAACAGGACAGGAGACACCGATTCCAGTGTCGAAAAATAGATTACTGCCAGCGAGAAAAACAGATAGCGGGTAAAGAACTGGGTCACGATTTCCGAGCGGTCGGGCATCCAGAAGCCCATATCACCGGCTTCGGTTTCCCACCGGCACGGGTGGCGACGGTCACTCCAGTCAGAATCCTGCATTGCCCATCCCTTCGTCATTGGCGCGCCTGCCCTGATCTTGTTGTTGTTTGAGACGGGCAGCCAACCATTCGATGAATCCGCATTCCGGGGCGACATCCAGTTCCACCGCCCACCAGTTTGACCCCGCAAACCTTGAGCATTTTACCGCGTCTTTTTCGGTCATCAGCACATGGCCGCCGGCCGGGAGTTCGTGGGGCTGGAAGGCATGATGGTCGGCAAAGCCGCGCGGAGTGAATTCCAGGCCCTGCTTGCGCAGCATGTCAAAAAATCCCTGCGGGTGCCCAATCCCCGTAACGGCAAGCCAGTTGGCAGGCGGCAAGGCCTGCAGTGCCTGTTTTTCAGAGGGGTGTCCAAGACGGGACGCCTGGCCCACCAAGTAATCCGCCCGCCAGGTTTTCATGGATAAATCAGTGCGCGGCTGGGCGGTTCCCCGCACAACCTGGATCACGGCATCCACGCAGCCAAGGCGGTTGCGCGGTTCGCGCAGGGGCCCGGCCGGCAGCGGCCAGCCATTGCCCAGTCCGGTCGCCGCATCGACGACCGCCAACTCGATATCACGCTGCAGGCGGTAATGTTGCAGGCCATCGTCGGACACAATCAGGTCAACCTCGGGATGGCGTGCCAGAAGATGCTGTGCCGCCGCGACCCGGTCACGGCCCACCACCACCGGAACGCCTGTTTTAATCCGGATCAGCAACGGTTCGTCGCCCACTTCCGCCGGCGAACTTTCTGGCCACACGTCCACGCAGCCCTGTGCCGTTCCACCGTAGCCCCGACTCACCACGCCGGGCTGAAAACCCTGGTCGCGCAGCCATTGCGCCA
>JAIOJU010000213.1 GCA_019911765.1 Thiobacillus sp. | reverse complement strand
GGATAGGCATGATGGGTTTTATCGGTGAGGGGAGGGGATTATCACACCAGTCTGGCCTCAGCCTGCTCCACCGCCGCTGCCGACACCATGCGCCGCCTGCAGCACCAGTGCATCAAAGTCTTCTGCTTTCATCAGACCGCGCTCGGCAACGATATCGCGCACCGGGCGGCCGGATTTTTCCGATTCCTTGGCGACCTCGGCGGCCTGGTTGTAGCCGATCTGGGTGTTGAGCAGGGTGGCGAGCGCGACGCTCTGGTGGATAAAGAACGCGCAGCGTTCCCTGTTAACAACAATCCCCTTGAGATTCTTTTCGGTGGCGGCGTTCATCGCGTTGGTGAGCCAGTCCATGGCGTCGAACAGCGCGGAACCCAGCGCCGGCATCATCACGTTCAGTTCCATCTGCCCGGCCTGCACCATGTAACTGACCGCTGCATCCTGCCCCAGCACCTGGAAGCAGACCTGATTCAGCATTTCGAACATTACCGGGTTGACCTTGCCGGGCATGATGGAAGAGCCGGGCTGCACCGGCGGCAACTGGATTTCGCCGAGGCCGGTGCGCGGTCCGGATGCGAGCAGGCGCAGGTCGTTGGAGATGCGGGTGAGCTCCAGCGCGAGGTTGCGGATTTCACCCGACAGCCGTGCGAGATCGTTCATCGACTGCATCTGCGCGACCAGCTGGCCGACGCGGATCGGTTCGCCGGTGAGTTGCCCCAGTTCGGCCGCGGCGCGCGCAGGGTAGTCGGGCGAGGTGTTGAGTCCGGTACCGGCAGCCGAGCCGCCGAGGCCGATTTCGCACAGAGCGGGACGCACCGCTTCGAGCGCGGCTTCGCAGCGGCTCAGTGTCCAGGCGTAGCCGGCAAATTCCTGCCCCAGCGTGGTCGGCACGGCATCCTGCAAGTGGGTACGGCCGGATTTGACGGTGTCTTTTTCGCGCTCGGCCAGGCGGGTGAATTCCGCAGCCATGGCGTGCACGGCTGCGGTCAGACGCGGCAGCTTGGCCAGCACCGCGAGACGGATCGCGGTCGGAATCGTATCGTTGGTCGACTGCCCCATGTTGACGTCGTCGTTGGGGTTGACAGGTTTATAGGTGCCTTTTTCGCCGCCCAGCGCCACGTTGGCGAGGTTGGCGATGACTTCGTTGCTGTTCATGTTGTGGCTGGTGCCGGCGCCAGCCTGAAAGCGGTCGACCACGAATTGATCGATATACTCACCGGCAAGGATTTTGTCGCAGGCGGCGACAATGGCGTCGCGCTTCTGCCCAGACAGCCAGTCCGGCTGGCAATTGGCGCGGGCAGCGGCAAACTTGATGCGTACATGGGCTAGTACGAAATCCTTATCCGGACGACGGCCGGAAATGGGAAAATTGGCCACGGCACGTGCAGTTTGTGCGCCATACCAGGCATTCGCGGGAACCTGGACTTCGCCGAGCGAGTCCTTCTCGATGCGGAATTCATTCATGGTGAAAAAACCAATGCAGATGTTACAAAGAAACCGATTTTATCCGATGTGGCTGGCAGGGTTCCTGTTGGCATGTGCCGCGTCGTGGGTGCAGGCCGCCGATTTCAAGGTAACCGATACCGATGGCAAGACGCACACGCTGTCGGGTTACAAGGGAAAATGGGTGCTGGTGAACTACTGGGCGACCTGGTGTCCGCCCTGCCTGGAGGAAATTCCCGACCTGATTGCGATGCACGGGAACAAGAAAAACAACATCGTCGTCATCGGTATTGCGCTGGATTACCGCACTGCGAAGCAGGTGACCGACTTTGCCGAGGGCCTGCTGGTCAACTACCCCATCGTGCTGGGCAATCCCCAGGTGGTGAACCAGATCGGCCCGGTGCAGGGCTTGCCGACCACCTATCTGTTCAACCCCGACGGTAAAATGGTCGCCCAGCAGGTGGGGGCGATTACCCGTGAGGCGGTGGAAAGCTACATCGCCAGCAAGACACCACGGACCAGGAAATAAGCTGCCCCTGAAAACAGGTTGTGCCCCAACTCCCGGGAGATTCCATGCGTCAATTGTTTATCGCGTTTCTGGTTTTGATGGCGGGCTCCGCATGGGCGGAGACACGCGATCCGGTCAACCATTTCTTTCAGCCCAAGTTTGGCGATTTTCAGGCTGAGCTGGACACGGCGAAACAGCAGGGCAAGAAAGGCATCTTCCTGTTTTTCGAGATGGATGATTGCCCGTTCTGCGAACGCATGAAAACCACCATCCTGAATCAGGCCGATGTGCAGGATGCGTTCCGCGCGCAATTTCTGGTGTATTCGATAGACGTCAACGGCGACACGCAGATGACCGATTTCCAGGGCAAGGTACAAACCGAAAAAGACTTTGCCTTTACCCATCGCGTGCGGGCCACGCCCACGATGCTGTTTTTCGATCTCGACGGCAAACTGGTTACGCGTCATACCGGTCCCACCAAGAACAAGGCGGAGTTCCTGCTGCTCGGGAAGTTTGTGGTCGATGGTGCGTACGCGACCCAGTCCTTCACCAAATACAAGCAAGGCAAACAATGACGCGAATGATCTGGCTGGCACTGCTGGGATGGGCATTCTCCATCCCGGCAGCCGCCGAACGGTTGACGCTGGAGGAAGCGCTGGCCAGCGTGGCAACGGCTCATCCCGACCAGCGGATGGCGGAAAGCGATCTGGCGCTGGCCCGGGCCGATCGTGATCAGGCCGCAAGCCGGCAGGATTTCAGCCTGTTTCTGGATGGCACCCTGCGCGCCGGCCGGCGTCCGGATGGCGACTGGAAACCCGACAACATCGGTCGGGTGGTGGCGCGTAAACCCTTGCTCGACTTTGGTCGCAGCAGCCAGGCCATAGAAGCGGCCGACCAGCAGGTTGCAGCGCGTCAGGCATTGCTTTTCAACGCCAGTACGCTGCGCCGTATCGACATCATGGCGCGGTATTTCGATGTGTTGCTGGCCGACATGCAATACGCGGCCCACAACGAATTCATGGCTGTAGCCTACGTGTCATGGGATAACGCGAAGATTCGTTTCGAGGTGGGTCAGATCAGCCGGCCCGAGCTGATGCGGCTGGAAGCGGATTATCAGGACATTCGCGAGCAGCGGAATGCCAGCCTGCAGCGCCTGCGCAGTACGCGCCAGAAACTGGCAAACGCGATGGCCCGCCCCGGGCAGTTGCCAGCCGAATTGGCTGAACCGGACTTGCCGCACAACGACCGTCCGGTTTCCGAGTACGAATCCCTGCTGCCCTGGGTGATGGAGAAAAATCCGCGCATTCAGGCGTTGCAGGCGCAAGTGGCAGCGGCCGACGCCCGGGTCGCCGCCATGCGGGCGGAGCGCAATCCTTCGCTGGACGCGGAAGTGATCGGCGGGGGCTACAGCCGTGAATCGTCCACGCGCGATGAAGTGAGTGCCGGACTGGTGTTCAATATCCCTCTGTATCAGGGGGCACGTGTGGACGCGCGGATGGCGCGCGAGCGGGCACAGAAGGAACGTACTGCGGCCGAACTGGACAAGCTGAAGCTGGAT
>JAIOJU010000018.1 GCA_019911765.1 Thiobacillus sp. | reverse complement strand
TCGACGACCTGCTGATCGACGCGCCCGACAAATCGCTGCTCGCGCTCGACAAGCATCCCAACATCGACATTTGCATCTACAACCCCAAGCATCAGGTCGGTACGCCGTTCTACAGGCGTGCGCTCAACGTGGTGACGGATTTTCGCGGGGTGAACCAGCGCATGCACGACAAGACCTTCATCGTCGACGGCAAGGTGGCGATCACCGGTGGCCGCAACATGGCAGACGAGTATTTCGATTACGACCAGGACTACAATTTTCGCGACCGTGACGCCCTGCTGCTGGGCGAGGCGGTCAGAACCATGCAGGCGAATTTCGAGGCGTTCTGGGCCAATAAATTGAGCGTGCCGGTGGCATCGCTTTACGACGGCTGGGGCCTGATGCAGAAGCACGTCAAGGTTGACGATGCCGGCGTGCAACAGGTCTACCGTGAACTGCACGAGTATGCCCGCATGCCGGAAAATTTTGCGCCTGCGGTGCGCGCCGCAATCAATGCCACGCCCGATTCATTTGATCGCCTGGCGCGCGAGATGGCGTGGGGACGGGTCGAGTTCATCCACGATGTCCCCGGCAAGAATGGCAACCGCTGGCTGTTGAACGGCGGCGGCCAGACCTCGGCGGCCCTGGCCCGCCTGGTGGAAGGGGCGCGTGACTCCATCGTGATCCAGTCGCCCTATCTGGTGATGTCCGACAAGGCGCTGGCGCTGTTCAGGCAGGCAGTGGCGCGCGGGGTCAAGGTGCGTATCCTCACCAACTCGCTGGCCTCCACCGACAACATCCAGGCGTTTTCCGGCTACCGCAACCAGCGCAAGAAGCTGCTGAAAATGGGCCTGCAGATTCACGAATACAAACCCGATCCCGCCAACCGTCAGGCGCTGATGTCGCGGGTGAACCCGCCCGAAACGCCGCCGGTGTTTGCGTTGCATGCCAAGACCCTGGTGGTGGATGGCCGGATTGCCTACATCGGCACCTTCAATTTCGATCCACGCTCGGAAAACCTCAACACCGAGGTCGGTGTGATCGTGCATCACCCGGCGCTGGCGAAGCAGGTACAGGCGCTGATCGAAACCGACATGCGTCCGGAGAACAGCTGGAATGCGGCCGATGAACCCGACCAGTATGTGCCGCTGACCAAGCGCGGACGGGTGCGCCTGTGGCAGATGATGCCGCTCAAGCCACTGTTGTAGGCGCGGCTGCCCCGGGGCAGATTGACGAATCGGTGGCTTACACTAGGGTTTAATTTATTCGGGGTTTAAGGAAGCGTTGAATAAGTTGGTTTGCTGTGTGGTTCGACAGGCTCACCACGAACGGAATCAATCACTTACCGTTCGTCCTGAGCTTGTCGAAGGACTTGTTCAGCGCTTCCTTAACTTATCCGGCTCAATTTGTCGCTCACCCAGGGATTGCCGCCATGCGCTTGCCCATCAGCCTGAAGATCTTCAGCATCACCACCGCCCTGCTGGCCTTGATGGTGGTCGTCACCTGGCTGTCGGTGCTCAACTTCCGCCAGCTCAACAACCAGGTGCGGGCGCTGTCCGACTACTACCTGCCGCTGCAGCAGCAGGTGGCCAGCGTGGAAATCCTGATCCGCCAGCAGATCGTGCACATGGAGCGTGTGCTCGCCGGGATGGACGTGGCGCGGCCCGATCAGGAATACCTTGCCAAGGAATCGAACGGCTTCGACATGCGCGGCGTCAACGCCGACCAGATCGTCGATTCCTCGCTGCGCATGCTGGGCGAAGCCGAAGCGGCAAAGGATATCGAGCTCGATCGCGTCACGCTCGCCGTGCTGGGCAAGCAGCTGCCAGCCATCCAGACCGCCCGCCAGCACTTTCACATGACGTTTCGCCTGTTCCAGATCGAGGCGCAGGAAGGCACGCCGCGTTCGGAACAGATCGTGCGCGACGCGCTGCTGCGCGAGAAGGACATCGTCGATATCGAAATCGGCAAGACCATCGACATCCTCAACAAACTGACCCAGGACACCGCCACCCAGGCCAAGGCCGAGGAGGAACGTGCCACCACGCTCAACTGGATCGTTACGGCCATTGCCACCGCGCTGGGGCTGATCGTGGCCGGCTTTGTCACGCGCTCGCTGGTCGAGCCGGTCAAGCGCCTGCTGGGCGGCACGCGCGCAGTCGAGGCGGGCGATCTCGACGTGGAAATCCTGGTCCAGACCCACGACGAACTCGCCACGCTGGCCACGTCCTTCAACCACATGGTGGGCGGCCTGCGCGAGAAGGAACGCATCCGCGAGACATTCGGCCAGTACGTCGATCCGCGCATCGTGCGCAGCCTGCTGGAAAACCGCATGCTGGCGGACAAGGGTGAGCGTCAGGTGATGAGCGTTTTTTTCTCCGATCTCGCGGGCTTCACCCGCATGTGCGAAGGCCTCACGCCGGACGCTGCAGTGCGCTTCCTCAACCGCTATTTCTCGATGATGTCGGACGTGGTGCGCAGCCAGCAGGGCATCGTCGACAAATACATTGGCGACTCGGTCATGGCCTTCTGGGGCCCGCCCTTCACCGAACCTGCCGACCACGCCCGTCTGTGCTGCATCGCCGCGCTGGAACAGATGGCGCGCATGGACGATTTCCGCGCCGCCCTGCCCGAACTGTTTGGCGTCCGTTCCGGCCTGCCCGAGGTCAACGTGCGCATGGGCATCGCCAGCGGCGACGTCACCGTCGGCAACATCGGCTCCGAAACCTCGCGCGGCTACACCGTCATCGGCGACACCGTGAACCTGGCCTCGCGACTGGAGCAGGCCAACAAGTTCTACGGCACCCGCATCCTGGTCAGCGAAGGCACACGCAACCTGGCTGGCGACACGCTGGCCTTCCGCGAGATCGACAGCCTGCGCGTATCCGGCAAGCAGGAGCCGGTTCGGGTGTTCGAACTGCTGGATTACGTCGCGTCACTGAGCGAGGCGGGACAGAAACTGATTCGGGCGTATGAGGCGGCACTGGCGCGTTACCGCAGCCAGGATTGGGATGCAGCCGAATCGGCGTTCCATGAATGCCTGGCCATCGAGCCGAAGGATCAACCCAGCCAGGTCATGCTGGCGCGGATTGCGGCGTTCCGGCAGGCGTCGCCTGGGGCGGAGTGGGATGGGGTTTGGGTGGCCACGGGGAAATGAGGGGCCGTCAAGCTAGCCTCTTTCCTTGCCTGTAATGCTCAGGGGACAGGCGCTTGATTGAATCGAAGGCGGATTTGTAGGCAAGGACTTCCCAAAGCCAGGCCTCTTGAATTTCGTATTGAGGGTTGTAGAGGATCCAGACCAAATAATCCCATTCGTAATTTGTAGCTTTAGGTACCCAAGTAACTACGCTACCGGGTTTCCCGCTTGGCCGATTGCCTTTGATTTGGTAGCGGGCTCCATTAAATATGAAGTCGTAGCCTTTTTGAACTGAGGTCATGCCTTGCATAGTGACCGAGTATTCTTCCATCGAGCACCCAACCAGTTGGGCAGCATCATATTCGGATAACGCTGAAGTGATGGAGGGGGCGTTGCCAAATGCCTTTTCCCATGCGAGCACGGTTTCTATTAGGTGTTGTCTTAGCGACTCTGTGACCAACATCAAGCAGCTTCCGCATGCAGCCTTACCCCGAGCGCCCGTGCTACCTTGAGCACCGTCGCAAAACTCGGATTGCCATTTTCACTAAGCGCCTTGTAGAGACTTTCCCGGCTCAGCCCCGCATCGCGTGCAACCTGCGACATGCCTTTTGCACGGGCAATATCGCCCAGGGCGCGGGCAATGCCTGAAATATCGTCAGGTGCTTCCATAAGCCATGCATCCAGATAGGCCGCCATTTCCTCGGGCGTGCGCAATTGCTCGGCCACGTCATAGGGCACGGTCTTGGTTTTGGTGGCAGCTTTGCTCATATTGAACACTCCTACAAATTCGTGGCTAGCGCGATGGCCGCCTTGATATCTTGTTGCTGTGTTGATTTGTCTCCGCCTGCGAGCAGGACAATCAGCTCACCGTTTCGCTCCGTGTAATAGACCCGGTAACCGGGGCCCACGTCGATCTTCAGTTCGGTTATGCCATGCGTGAGCGTGCGATGCTGTCCCGGATTGCCGTGCGCGAGGCGATCAACTCTTACTTGTATACGGGCGCGGGTGACACGGTCCTTGAGGGAATTGATCCAGCCCAGGTAGACCTCGGTCATCTGTACGCGCATGATCAAAGTGTATCCTATAGGTTACATTCGTCAAGCACGTTGATTGTCTTGAAATGCGATGAAGCGAAAGTGCTGCTACTCAACAAACCCCTCATCCCCGTGACACGTACATCCCGGATTCGTGCTCGGCTTGCCGTCGCAGCACACGATCTTGCCGGCGCGGCAGCCGCAGATGCCCTTCTGGTCCTTGCAGCATTCGGTCGAGGTGACTTGGGCGAGGCTCGCGCCTTTCAGGTTGGTCGGGCAGGCTTCCAGCGGCGTTGCGCTTTGTTCCACAGCTGTGGGCGAATGGATAGGCACACTGGAATCGGCTGCGGCGGGCAGCAGGAAAAGCGACTGGGCAAACACCATCAGGGCAAACAGGACAATCGGCAAACGGATGTTCATCACTCACTCCTTGGGAGGCACGCTAATCACTATATTCGATCATCAAGCGTGCCTGCTTGTTCCCCGGACACGCCCCTGTAAAAAAACAAGCCGCCTGACATCATTTTCAGGCTGTGGACAGTAGGGCGGCTGTATGCATTTCAGGCGCCCTGCCCCTCCAGAAGCTGATTTGCGATATCGAACTGCGCATTCACGATTTTCTTGTACGCCGCCTCGGCCTGGACGAAGTCGGGGCTTTCCCCGCCGCGGCCCATGCTCGAACAGGTCTGAGCCATGCGGCAGAAATTCGCCACCTTGTGCGCCAGATGGGGCGTGGATGCACCTGTGTCGTCGGGCTTGCTGCACGCCAAAATGGCTTGGGCGATGAAATGGGTCGCCTGGCAGTTGAAATCGACTTCCGATATGTCCGAACTGGGTCCCGACTCGACATACACGGACTGGGCAATGGAATGCGCCGCCTTGATGTCATCTTTCGAGCATTCCGGCTTCTTCAGGAGCTCAAGCAGTTGACTCAGGCGCGGATTGTTGGACAGGTGAATCACGCCGGAAATAAACCGCTTCGCCAACTTGTGCTGTTGCTCCAACGGGAGGGCAGAGAGTGTGCTGATGAAGTCTGAGTTCTTCTCGATGCGGGGCATGGTGCAGTCTCCTTATTGAATGATTGTCTATCCACGATATGAATATAGGCAAATCTAATCATGGTTCCCTGAATAAAAGTCCCAGCAGCAGCGCGGCGGATAGCAGAATTGCCGCCAGCAGGCTGAAGGCGCTGCCGTAGCCCGCCACGCCGACCATCCAGCCGGTGAGCACCGGGCCGATCGACTGGCCGACGTCCATCACGGTGCGCAGTACGCCCATCGAGGAACCGTAGCGGCCGTTCCGGGTGAGGTCGGCGACGAGTGCGGCGGTGGAGGAGGTGACGGTGGCGAAGCCGATGCCGAACGCCAGGCTCAACACCGACAGGCCGATGAAATTGGGCGCGAATGGCAGCAGTGCAACGCTGGCCGCGCCGACCAGCAGGCCGGGAATGATGACCTGCTTGCGGCCTACCCGGTCGGACACGCGACCCATCAGCGGTTTGGCGAAGACGATGCTGACCAGTTGCACGCCGAGAATGACGCCAATCTGCCACGCCGGAATGCCGAGCGCGGCGGCGTACAGGGCGATGAAGGCTTCGATCGCGCCAAACACCAGATACTGCGCCGCCTCGACCCCGCTCACCAGCATGATGCCGCGGTCGCGCAGCACGGTGACGAGGCTGGACCAGAAGGGCGGGCGTTCCCGCTTGACTGTGGGCTTGGGCTCGTCGTCGCTTAACAGCAGGCCGGCGCCCAGCGCCAGCACCCCGCTGATGGCGCAGGCGATATACACCGCGTTGAAGCTCGCCAGCGAGATCAGGAAGCCGCCCAGAAACGGCGCAACCGAGCGCCCGACGATGGTGATCGAGGAATAGGTGGAGAGCCGCGCCGCGCGGTCGGCCGTGTAGCGTTCGGCAATCGCCGCGCTGGCCACGGTTCCGAAAATGGCGGTGGCGAAGCCGTGATAAAAGCGCACCGCCATCAACTGCCATGGGGTTTCGATCAGCAGATACAGAAACGGCGCGCTGGCAAACACGACCAGCGACGCCAGCAACAGGCACCGCTTGCCCAGGTAGTCCGACAGTGCGCCGGCGGGATAGCTGATCAGTACGCCGGGGATCGTCGAGGCCATGACGATCCAGCCGATTTCGGCCGGGGTGGCGTGGAGCGACAGCGCGAACAGCGGCAGCACTGGCGTTTTCGACAGCGTGGAACTGAATATCGCCAGCCCGCCGATGAGGGCGATCAGGAAAAAGAAGGAGCGCTGGCCGGATTTCATGCGTCGCTGGATCGTGGTTCTGTGACTGTGGGGGATTGTCAGGGACAGATTACGCCAGATACGCTTCGGTGTGCCGTGGCCTTGCGTTCATAATGGACCGTGCGGTCGCCGCTTGCGATCCTTGATGAAACCCTGCGCCCAGCCCATGCCTATTGCCGCCTTGTTGCCTGCCGACCTTCGCCTGACCATCGACCCCGCCTCGCTGGGGTTCGTCGATACGTCCGAATTGATTGAGGAACCCCTGCCGTGGATCGGGCAGGCGCGTGCCGAAGCCGCCGCGCACTTCGGGCTGGAAATGGACCAGCCCAACTACAACCTGTTTGTGCTGGGTGAAATCGGCAGTGGCCGTTCCTCGCTGCTCAGGCAGGCGATGCACGAGGTGGCGGCAAGCAGGCGGGTGCCGCCCGACCTGTGTTATCTGCACAACTTCGATGCGCCGGAGCGGCCGCTGGCGCTGCGCCTGCCCGCAGGTGAAGGGCGTCTGCTGCGCCAGTTGCTGGCGCAGGCGGTAAAAACGCTGCAGGCCGATATTCCGCAATGCCTGGGCGGGCAGGAATACAAGGTCGAAAGCGAGCGTATCGAAAAGGCCTACAAGACCGAGGAAACCCAGGCCTATGCGGCATTGTCGGCCTTTGCCGAGGCGCGCGGCTTCTCCATGTACCGCGAAGAGGGGCGCATGATGTTTACCCTCACCGGCAAAAAAGGCCAGGCGCTGACCGAGGATGAGGTGCTGGCCTTGCCCAAAGCACGCCGGCTCGCAATCGAGCAGGCCGACCAGGAACTGCGTGCCGAAATCACCCGCTATTTCGAGCAGACCCAGCCGCTGGAGCGCGCGATGAACGGTGCGCTGGCGGTATTGCGCCGGCGCGTGGTGAAGCCGTTGCTGGAGCGGGAATGGCAGGCCATACGCAACGGCCTGAAAAAGCAGATCAAGGACGCGTCCAAGCTCACCGCCTATCTCGACGCGATCGCCCAGGATGTGCTCGAAAACCTGGAACTGTTCCATGGCCCCGGGGAAGACGAATCCAGGCAGGAAGCCCTGCAAAACATGCTGAAGCGTTACCGGATCAACCTGGTGGTCGACAACAGCGGACTCACCGGCGCACCGGTGATCGTCGAGGACAATCCCCTGTTTCGTGCATTGTTCGGCAGCATCGAATACCAGTCCGAGAACGATGTGCTGGTGACCGATTTCTCGTGCATCCGCGCGGGCAGCCTGCTGCAGGCGCACGGTGGTTTTCTGATGCTGCATCTGCGCGATGTGCTGGCCGATCCGCTGATGTGGGAAAAGCTGCGGCGTTTTCTGCGCAGCGGGCGCCTGCAGATCGAGGAGCCGGGCGTGTCGCTCACGCCGATTGCCACGGTGTCGCTGGTGCCGGAGGCGGTCGATGTCGAGGTCAAGATCGTGTTGATCGGCTCGCGCGAAGCGTATTACGAACTGCAGGACGCGGCGCCGGAGTTCACCCGTCATTTCCGCGCCAAGGTGGATTTTGCCGACAGCTTCCCGGCCAGTGCGGATACCCGCCGCGCCTCGTCTGTTTTTGTCGCGCATGCCTGCCGCCAGTATGGCTTGCCGCATTTCTCGGCGGCGGCAGTGGCGCGCCTGCTGGAAGAATCGCACCGCGAGGCCAGCGACCAGTCGCGCGAGAGCGCGATATTCGCCCGCACCGAGGCGCTGGTAATGGAGAGCGCGGCGGTGTGCCGTGCCCGGGGACCGGGGCTGGTCGCGGTGGCCGATGTGGAGGCCGCGTTGCAGGCGCATATCGGACGGCACGATTACCCCGAGCAGCGTCTGCGCGAATCGATTTTCGAAGGCGATGTGCTGATCGACCTGCATGGCAACCGGGTTGGCCAGGTCAACGGCCTCACCCAGATCGACCTGGGCGACCATCGTTTTGGCTTGCCGGTACGGCTTTCGGCGCGTACCTACGCGGGCGAGGAGGGCCTGCTCAACATCGAGCGCGAGGTGGAGTTGTCCGGGCCCATCCACGACAAGGGCGTGTTCATTCTGCAGGGCTACCTGGCCGGACTGTTTGCCCATCTCGCGCCGCTCTCGCTCAATGCGTCCATCGTCTTCGAGCAGCAATATCACGGCGTGGAGGGGGATTCCGCGTCCTGCGCCGAATTGTATGCCCTGTTGTCGTCATTGTCGGGATTGCCGATCCGCCAGGGCATTGCGGTCACCGGTGCGGTCAACCAGCATGGCGAGGTGCTGCCGGTGGGGGGGCTGAACGAGAAGATCGAGGGGTTTTTCCGCGTGTGCGAGGCGGCTGGTCTGGACGGCCACCAGGGGGTGCTGATCCCTGCCCGCAACCGCCGCCATCTGATGCTGGATTCGGAGGTGGTGGCGGCCGTCGCCCAGGGCCGTTTCCACATTCATGCCGTGGACAATGTCAGTGAAGGAATCGAGTGGCTGACCGGTGTTCCGGTCGGCGAGTTGAATGCGGCGGGGCATTACCCCCACGACAGCGTGCTGGGGCATGCGCAGGACGCACTGCTGGCGTTTCGTCGCGCCTGCCAGATGCAGGAACACCCCAAGGCCCCACGCCGGCATTTCCGTTCGAGCGACCGTTCCAGGACCCGTTGACACGGCAAGGATGCGGCCATGCAGATCGGTGGCGGTGGACTATATTGAAACCAGTCCAACTGTTTGGAAGGAGTCAGTCATGAATGCACTGCATCGTATGGAGCGCTTTCTCGACCAGCACATGATCCCGTTTGAGGTGGTGGCGCATCCGCACAGCCAGACCAGCGCCGAGACGGCGCGCGCGGCCGGGGTGACGCCCGACCGGCTGGCCAAGGGCGTGTTGCTTGAAGGCATGGGGTGCCAGATGGTGGCCATGATCCCCGCCGACAAGGAGGTTCAGCTCGGCAAACTGGGATTGGAGCAGGGTATTGCGTTCAGCCTCGCCGATGAAGCCAGCGTGAGCAAATTGTTCAGCGAGTGCGACACCGGCGTGGTGCCGGGTTTGCCCAATGCCTGGGGCGTTGAAATGATCTGGGATGATGCCTTGATGGCGCAGCCGGATATCTTTCTGGAAGCGGGCGATCACAAGCGGCTGCTGCATATCAAGACCCGTTATTTGCGCGATATATTTGGCGATGCGCCACACTGTCGCTTCAGTGAAGCGCGCATGAATCAGGGCTGAGACGGCTTCACTTTACCTTGCAGCCTTCCGCGCGGAGGATTGCGGGCTTTCCCTGGATGTGTGATTTGAATTAGGCTTGCTCGTTTGATGCGCTTGAAGCGCTGAACAAAAAACTGCCTGACGGGTCACACACGCTGTGAATTCAAAAAATCCTGACGAATCGCCCAACCTGCACCGTCCGCTTGGACGGGGTATGGCGCTGGTTGCCAGCCTGCTGGTGCTGGGCATGTTTTATCTCTATTTCGAAAACAGCCTGCAGGCGCGCAACAATCCGAACCGCCAGTTGCAGGTGGCGCCCGGAACCGAACTGGTATTGAAGCGCAGCGGGGATGGTCACTATATTTTCCCCGGCACGATCAATGGCCAGCCCGTTACTTTTTTGCTGGATACCGGGGCGACACTGGTGTCGGTGCCGGCACATCTGGCCGGCAAGCTGGGACTGGAGGCCGGTGCATATCAGCGATCGATTACCGCCAACGGCACCGTTGCAACGCGCGCTACACGCGTGGAATCGTTGTCGTTCGGGCCGTTCAACGTGCGCGAGGTTCCCGCCAGCCTTAATCCGGGCATGGGCGGAGATCAGGTTCTGCTGGGGATGAGCGTGCTGAAGCATCTGGAATTTACCCAGCGTGGAGACACCTTGATACTGCGTGCATTGGCACGCACGGGGTAAAAAGCGCTTTGCTATCCCAATTTTCTATGTTATCTATACGCTATCTGTTGGATTCAAGCTTTAAATTGCGGTACCTCTGGTAAGCCTTTTTCCTTGAAATTCGATTGATAGAGCATGTCGCTCAATTTTTTAGATAGATAGGAAACAAGATGGAAACGGGTACTGTTAAGTGGTTTAACGATGCAAAAGGTTTTGGTTTTATTACTCCGGACAACGGCGGTGAAGACCTGTTTGCGCATTTCTCCGCAATCAACTCCAGCGGCTTCAAGTCCCTGCAGGAAAACCAGAAGGTCAGCTTCGAAGTGACCACTGGCCCCAAGGGCAAGCAAGCATCCAACATCCAGGTCGTGTCGTAATTTTTCCGGCCTGATGTGAAAAACCCCGGTTCGCCGGGGTTTTTTTATTGCTGTCATTCGGATATTGAAGCCCTTTGGGCATGCACGGAGTTCACATGGCACTCAAAGCCACCATCTACAAAGCCGATTTGCAAATCGCCGATATGGATCGGCACTACTACGCCGATCATGCGCTGACCATTGCCTGCCATCCTTCCGAAACCGATGACCGCATGATGGCGCGCGTGCTGGCTTATGCAATGAATGCACAGGATGGCATCGCTTTCACCAAGGGTTTGTTCGATGTCGACGAACCGGAAGTGTGGGTTAAAAGCCTGACCGACGAGATCAAATTGTGGATCGATCTGGGTCAGCCTGACGAGGCACGGATCCGTCGTGCCTGCAGCCGGGCCGATCAGGTCGTGGTGCTCTGTTACAGCAGCAGTTGTGATCTTTGGTGGAAATCGATCGCCAATAAATTGACGCGGCTGACCAACCTGACGGTATTCCAGTTGCCAGTTGAAACGACTCAGGCACTCGCGGCATTGGCCGAACGCAGCATGCGTCTGCAGTTCATGGTGCAGGATGGCGAAATCTGGATCAACACCGACAATGCAAACGTGCCGGTGAAGCTGATTTCCCTCCAGGCTTCAGTATGACGTGCTGGCTGATGCCTGAGTGGTGGCGCCGCCACGGCCTGTGCTTTGCCGGCGGATTCATTTCTCCGCCGGGCAGTTCCGGATGCAGACCGTTTCGGTCAGGCGTTGCCCGCCGCAGCCGATGAAGCACGTGTCGTAAGCCGGCAGGCAATTACAGTCTGACTGGCAATTGGACTTTTCCAGTTGCGCACGCACGCCCTCCCGGGTCGGCATGACCGGTTCCGGATACGGGGGCGGCAAATAAGGTACCGGCCATGGATACCACCCGTACGGATGGTGGAAGGGATAGCTGTTCAGCCATTCGAAACGCAGTTGCATCTCGTAGTGGCGCAAGGCTGTGGCGTACCGCCTCAGTTCATTCCCATACTGACTTAGCGCTTCGGCATAACGTGCTTCCAGTTGCGGCTCCAGGTCCTTTACACAGGCCTGGTAACGGGTCTGGCAGCGGGTCTGGCATATGTTCTTTTGCGCTTCGCACGCCTGCACGCAGTCCCGGCCCTGCGCACCAGCAGGCGGAATGAGGCGGACATGGGTCTGGTACTGCGGGGTGGCACAGCCCAGCAGCGTGCCGAGCAAGGCCGCAGCAGCAAAATGGCGTGTCAGGGCGAACGTCCGCATCGGTTAATCCACAAAAAACATGCTTTAGATCAGCATAGGCCTTTTGTGGATTATTGCGGGCCGAGAAAACGCGCTTCGAGTTCCTGCAGATTGAGTTCCTGCAAAATCTGCTGCAGGCGAGTGCGTGCATTCTTGCGCGGCGAGTCCGTCCGGGTGGCGACGATGAGCTCGTTTTTAATCGAGTGTTCCCAGCCGACCAGTTCGGTGACGGTGACCTGGTAACCGTGTGACTCCAGTTGCAGGCAGCGCAGCACGTTGGTGAGATGGCTGCCGAATTCGCGGGTGTGGATCGGGTGGCGCCAGATTTCGGACAGCGGGGTTTTGCCGAAGGACTCGTTCTTGTGTTTGCGCAGCACGGCCGCAACCTCGGCCTGGCAGCAGGGCACCAGCACGATATGGCGCGCCTGTTTGGCAAGGGCGAACTGGAT
>JAIOJU010000017.1 GCA_019911765.1 Thiobacillus sp. | reverse complement strand
TCCATCGGACGGCGCACCGGGCCGGCCGTGTAGATGCCGGTACGGCGGGTTTCATACGGGAAGCAGATGAAGTGGGAATCGGTGAAGCCCTGCTTCAGCTGCGGCACGTCCGGGCCCTGACGGTAGGTCAGGTTGAGGATGGAAATCGGCTTCACTTCCACCACGGGTTCGGCTTGCGCCTCGCCCTCTTCCTCACCCTCGGCCTTCGGCTTGGCGACTGCATCGATGTTCACGCCCGAATTGGAGACCTGGCCGGTGGCCAGCACCACCAGATCGACATCGACCATGGCGGCATCGCTGTCATCCAGAATCAGGTCATGGAATTTCACCGTGCTGGTGGCGCCGTTGGGCACCACTTCGGCCACCTTGCCCTTGGTGAAGATGACGCCTTTTTCCTGCGCGCTGCGATAGAAGTCTTCGCCATTGCCGGGTGTGCGCAGGTCGGTGTAGATGATGGTGGTGTCGACCGCCGGATTCGTGTCCTTGAAGTACATTGCCTGCTTGATGCTGGCAGTACAGCAGAAGCCCGAGCAGTACGACAGATGCTTGCCGGTGGTGTCGCGCTGGCCAGCGCACTGCACGAACACGACCGACTTGACCGGTTGTCCGTCGGACGGGCGACGGATCACGCCATCCTTGCCGGCGGCTTCAATCGCCAGCGCTTCGAGGCCAGCCTGGTCCACCACGTTGGGTGACTTGCCACCACCGAGTTCCGGCAGCTTGTTCATGTCATACAGGGTAAAGCCGGACGCCTGCACGATGGCGCCGATGTCTTCAGTGTGGGTCGCACCGGATTCGGTAGCGATATCCACCACAAAGCGTCCCGGTGCGCCGTCGGTCTTGGCGAGCGTTGCGTTCAGATACACCTTGATGTTGCTGTCGGCCTGCACCTGCGACACCAGATCGCCCACGCCGGTGTCGGCGGGTGACTTGAACGGCTCGTGCACCGGCACGCGCTTGTAGAGTTTGGCGCCCCAGCCACCGAGTGCACCGGTTTTCTCAACCAGCACCACCGGATAGCCGGTTTTGGACGCTTCGATCGCGGTCGTCATACCGGTCACACCACCGCCCACGACCAGCAGGGTCTTGTTGGTGCCGGTGTTGGCATTGCCGCCAGGAGCCGTCATCGCCTTGACTTCGGCGCAGCCCATGCGGATGTAGTCTTCCGCCATTTCCTGGGTGGTCTCGCGTGCCTCTTCGGTATCGGGGCGGATCCAGATCACGCCTTCGCGCAGGTTGGCGCGTGCCACGGCATTTTCCGGGAAGAAAAATGCCTCGGTCTTGGCGCGGCGCGAACAGGCGCCGATCATGACGTGCGTGACGCCCTCGTTGGCGATGTCGTTCCTGATCATCGCCACGCCGTCGGCGTTACACAGGAAATCGTGCGACTTCGCCATCGGCACCTTGCCGTCTTTCTGGGCAATCTTGACCAGTGCGTCCGTGTCCAGACGCTCACCCAGACCGCAGCCTTTGCAGATATACGCTGCAACTTTGATGTCTGCCATTTATGCCTCCGCCTTTGCTACTTTGTTGACTACCTGAATCGCACGCAAGGCGGCAGCGGTGGCCGATTGCACTGCACGGTTCACATCCAGCGCATTCGTTGCGCAACCTGCGCCGAACACTGCGCCGTTGGCCGGATCAGCTTCGATAAAGCCGCTGGAATCGGCGACGATGTGGCCCGGAATATTGACGCCCTTGACCGAAGGCTCCATGCCGACGGCCAGCACCACCAGATCATGCGGTGTGGTGTAACGCTTGTAACCTTCGGTGTTCACGCCCCAGCACACCGGATTGCCGCTCTCGTCTTCGGTGATCTTGGCCACCTTGGACTTGATGAAGTTCACCGAAGGATCGGCCTGCACTTTTTGGTAGAAATCCTCGAAGCGGTCGATCGCGCGAATGTCGATGTAGTAGATGGTCGACTTGCCGTCCTCCGGGTATTTCTCGCGCACGTAATGTGTCTGCTTCAGCGAAGCCATGCAGCAGATGCGCGAACAATGGCGCAGGTGGTTCTCGTCACGCGAGCCGGCGCACTGGATGAAGGCGATGTTCTTTGCCTCCTTGCCATCGCTCGGGCGCAGAATCTTGCCACCGGTGGGGCCATGAATGTCGGCCAGGCGCTCGAATTCGACACTGGTAATGACGTTCTTGAAGCGGCCATAGCCATAGGGCTGAATCTTGGCTGCATCGTAGGGCTGCCAGCCGGTTGCCCAGATCACGGCCCCAGCCTTGACTTCGATCGTTTCTTCCTTCATGTCGAGGTCGATCGCGCCGTACTTGCACGCAGCCTTGGCCTTGTCGGCGTCAGGCGTACCGATGATCGCCGGGTCCAGCACATAGCGCTGTGGATAGGCCATCGCATTCGGCAGGAACGCCGCTTTGTGCTGGCCGAGGTTGTAGTTGAACGGGTCATCCACCATCGTCTCGACGGCGCGCGCGCAGTCGCCGCAGGCGGTGCAATTCTCGTTCACGTAGCGCGGCCTGACCTTGATGGTGGCCGTGTAGTCGCCCGCACTGCCTTCGATGCCGCTGACTTCAGCCATCGTCAACAGGCGCACGCGCGGGTTGCCCTTGAGGCGACGCTGGTTGATTTCCAGGCCGCAGATGGGATGACACAGTTTGGGAAAGTAGCGATACAACTGGGAGGTTCGTCCGCCCAGCGCGGGGTTTTTCTCAACCAGAACAACGTTCTTGCCGGTTTCGGCCGCTTCGAGTGCAGCGGTCATGCCGGAAATACCGCCGCCCACCACGAGTATCGTCTCGTTGGTCGCAACATGCTCCGTCATTAGTTTCCTCCATCCGATGGATGCAAAGCCAAACCTGGAATATCCGGGACTCAAGGCTTTGGGTCCTCCCGGATAACCGGCCATACGACCGGATTAATCCTGTAAATGGTACTCCGAAGACCATACTCACCGCCACGGGCAAGTGCGCAAATTCAATCGAAGTTTTCTATGCGGGAATAAGAGTAAGTATTTGCAGCCTTGCTTGCAGGCGGATTTTCAGCACGTATCGCAGCCAAAATTTCAGACGGCAACCAATCCCGTCTGACTGATTTCCCGCCACATCAGCCTGATCAGAGCCAGCCTTTGCATCCCAAGTGGACAAAAACCGCTTACACCCCTCACTCCGGCAACCCAAAACACAGCCGACACAACACGAACGAAGCGGCATGCCGGGCATGCCCGTATTGAACGAAATCATCGCCACAGAAAAGCCCGCACATCGCGGAATCCTGCTCTTGGGCGCGCGCAGCCGCCTGGCGACGAGGTTGCCAGTCCAGGAAATGGGCGTACGATCTGGTGGCATCGTGCTATTGCCATTCATCCCTCTATTATCTATAAGGGGATCTGAATACCCGTACGGAGACAATCAGCTTGTACGCTATTGAAAACATCAGCATTCAAACCAAGCTCGGGCCAAACATTCGTCATGACATTATTGTCCCGGAACATGACATAACTGTCAGTCAACCCCTGTCGAATGTTATTCAATATGTTCTAAACTCAACTGAAAACATGCCGTTACTTATCGATACGCAACGCTGGCATGTTATATGCATGACGACTTCACCTTCCAAAAATCATTGGTACAGCCAAACTCAAAGAGGAAATTGAATGACGAAAATGATCAACTCATCCTGTGTGTTAGCGGCGCTGCTCTGCATGACAATGGGCAATGCCATTGCAGAAGACAACCCTGCAACACCACAAGCTGAAACCGCAGCAACGACCCCATCCAGACCTGATGCAGAAAACAGTCAAAACAATCAATCAAAACCCAAGGAGGAAGCCACCAGCACAACACCAGCACAAAGCAGTGAACCCAAAGCTGCAGAACCGGAATGCAATTAATAAACCGATCGCCCGACAAATAAAACTTTAGGAGACACACCATGAAGATTCGCACATTACTTGCCGCATCCACCCTGCTCACCACGTTTGCCATGTCCACAGCGGTCAGCGCACTGGATGTCAACATCGCCGCCGACCTGCCGTCGGTGGATGTCATGCATGGTGGCCAGAAAACCACCATCATGCGCAACCAGAACCAGGACAACAACGTCAACCCGGCGTTTGCCAAGACCTCGCGCAAATGCCCGCCGTTCTGCATTCAGCCTGGCGAGCTGGCGCCCGGCGTGGAAACCATCGGTGAGCTGGAAATCATTCATTACCTGAAGAAAATGAGTGATGGCGATGCAAGCATCATGGTCGTCGATTCCCGTACCCCGGACTGGGTTGCGAAGGGCACGATTCCCGGTGCAGTCAACATTCCATGGGACAAGCTCAACATCGGCAAATCCGATCCGCTCACCGTTCAGGAAATCCTCGAGAAGAGCTTTAATGTCAAGAGCCAGGACGGCTTCTACATGTTCGACAACGCCAAGACCGTCGTCATGTTCTGCAACGGCCCCTGGTGCGGCCAGTCGCCGACCAACATCAAGGGCCTGCTGAAAATCGGCTACCCGGCAGACAAAATCAAATGGTACCGGGGCGGCATGCAGGATTGGGAAGTGCTCGGTCTGACCACCGTCAAGCCTTAAGCTGATTTGAACCCATAACCATTAGAGGAAATGACACATATGAAAACCAACCTGCTCAAGCTTTCCGGTCTCGCCCTGGCACTGGCCGTCACGATGGGAACATCGGGCTGCGCCACCACTGACACCGCCGCCACACCCGTCAAACCGCTGGAAGTCGCCCTCACCGCTGGCCTGTCCTCTGTCGATGTCATGCATGGCGGCCAGAAAGCCACCATCATGCGCGACCAGAACCAGGACAACAACATCAATCCGGCATTCGCCAAGACCTCGCGCAAATGCCCGCCGTTCTGCATTCAGCCTGCCGTACTGGCCCCCGGCGTGCAGACCATCGGTGAACTGGAAGTCATCCACTACCTGAAGAAAATGAGTGATGGCGATACAAGCATCATGGTCGTCGATTCCCGAACCCCGGACTGGGTCGAGAAAGGCACGATTCCCGGTGCAGTCAACATTCCATGGGACAAGCTCAACATCGGCAAATCCGATCCGCTCACCGTTCAGGAAATCCTCGAGAAGAGCTTTAATGTCAAGAGCCAGGATGGCTTCTACATGTTCGACAACGCCAAGACTGTCGTCATGTTCTGCAACGGCCAATGGTGCGGCCAGTCGCCGACCAACATCAAGGGCCTGCTGAAAATCGGCTATCCGGCAGACAAAATCAAGTGGTACCGGGGCGGCATGCAGGAATGGTCAGCGCTCGGCCTGACCACCGTCAAACCGGCAAAATAAAATAACAGCAACCAATAAAAAACGGGGCTCACGCCCCGTTTTTTATTGGTTGCAACAAGCGGACAAGCGGCCGATCATGACAGGCTCCATTCCAGACCGGCTCCCCGCTGTATTCAGCCGACATGCTTTTCAAATCATCCATGACGACACAAGCTGAAACCGTACTCAACTTCTGGTTTGGCCCATCGGGTAACGCGGCAGAGATTGCCGGGCGGCAACGCAAACTGTGGTTCGGCAAATCAGCGGCAAACGACCAGGCGGTGGCCGAACAATTCGCTGCCACGCTACTGGCGGCGGCGGCAGGTCAGCTTGACCATTGGTCCAGCACGCCACGCGGGCGATTGGCGCTGATCATCGTGCTGGACCAGTTTCCGCACCATATTCATCGCAACCAGGCCCAGGCATTTACCACGGATCCACAAGCTCAGGTCTTGTGTCTGGCCGCGCTGGCTGCAGGTGAGGACCGGCAACTTGAGCCCATCGAGCGGGTGTTTCTGTATCTGCCGCTGGAGCACGCCGAATCGAATGCCATGCAGGAGCGATCTGTTCTGCTGTTTGAAAAACTGGCGCATGGGGCTGCGGTGGGTGAGCGTGCCCTGTTCGACAATTTTCTGGGCTATGCGCGCAAACATCGCGACGTGGTGGCGCGCTTCGGGCGCTTTCCGCATCGCAACGCCATCCTGGGCCGACCCTCCACGGATGAGGAACTTGAGTTTCTGGAACAGCCCGGCTCGCGCTTCTAGCCGGTACTCATGCCCTGCAGGTAAAATGGCAGATTCTTGTGCCCACCGGGTTTTCCCTGCTGTCCATGCCCCGCCAAATCCTCGTCACCTCCGCCCTGCCCTACGCCAACGGCAGCATCCACCTCGGCCATCTGGTCGAATACATCCAGACCGATATCTGGGTGCGATTCCAGAAAATGCAGGGCCACGATTGCCGCTACATGTGTGCCGACGACACCCATGGCACGGCGATCATGCTGCGTGCGGAAAAGGAAGGCATCACCCCGGAAACCCTGATCGGTCGGGTGTGGGACGAACACACGCGTGACTTCGCCGGCTTCAACATCGGTTTCGATCATTACTACTCGACGCATTCGGACGAGAATCGCGACCTGGCCTCGACCATTTATCTGCGCCTGCAGGAAGCCGGCCTGATCGACGTCAAGACCATCGCCCAACTCTATGATCCGGTGAAAAACCTGTTCCTGCCGGATCGCTTCATCAAGGGCGAGTGCCCCAAGTGCGGCGCGGCGGACCAGTACGGCGATAACTGCGAGGTGTGTGGTGCGACTTACAGCCCGACCGAACTGAAGAACCCGGTGTCGGCCGTGTCGGGTGCAACACCTGTGCACAAGGATTCCGAGCACTACTTCTTCAAGCTCGGCGCGTGCGAAGCCTTCCTGCGCGAGTGGACCACCTCGGGCGCGCTGCAGGCTGAAGCCGCCAACAAGATGCAGGAATGGTTCGCGTCGGGCCTCAACAACTGGGACATCAGCCGCGACGCACCTTACTTCGGCTTTGAAATCCCCAACGCGCCGGGCAAATATTTTTACGTGTGGCTGGACGCACCAGTAGGCTACATGGCGAGCTTCGCCAGATACGCCAAGGACAACGACCTTGATTTCAACGCCTGGTGGGGACCCGAATCCAAAACCGAACT
>JAIOJU010000212.1 GCA_019911765.1 Thiobacillus sp. | reverse complement strand
CCTAACGCCTCACCAAAAAAACCATGCATCTCCACATTCTGGGTATTTGCGGCACATTCATGGGCGGACTCGCCGCCATTGCCCGTGCCGCCAGCCACACCGTCACCGGATGCGACGCCAACGTCTACCCGCCGATGTCCGACCAGCTGCGTGCGCTCGGCATCGAGCTGACCGAAGGCTGGGATGCCAGCCAGATCGAGTGCCAGCCCGACATGTTCGTCGTCGGCAACGTGGTGACGCGCGGCAACCCGCTGATGGAAACCATCCTCGACCGCAACCTGCCCTACACCTCCGGCCCGCAATGGCTGGCTGACAACGTGCTGCACGACAAATGGGTGCTGGCAGTCGCCGGCACCCACGGCAAGACCACCACCTCGGCCATGCTGGCGTGGATACTCGACGACGCCAGGATGAACCCGGGCTTTCTGATCGGCGGTATCCCGCAAAACTTCGGCCTGTCAGCCCGCCTCACCGACACCCCGTTTTTTGTCATCGAGGCCGACGAATACGACACCGCCTTCTTCGACAAGCGCTCGAAATTCGTCCACTACCGTCCGCGCACCGTCATCCTCAACAACCTGGAATACGACCACGCCGACATCTTCCCCGACCTCGCCGCCATCGAAACCCAGTTCCACCATCTGATGCGCACCGTGCCCGGCAATGGACTGGTCGTATCCAACGGCCGCGAAGCCAGTCTCGAACGCGTGTTCGCACGCGGCCTGTGGACCCCGGTCGAACGCTTCGGCGGCACCAACCCTAACGGCCGCGCCGAAGGCGCGGGCGGCTGGACCGCCGGCGAAGCGGATGCCGTCGGACATTTCGATGTCTTCTTCAACAATGCATTGCAGGGCCGCGTGAAGTGGGATCTCATCGGCGAACACAACCGCATGAATGCCGTCGCCGCCATCGCCGCCGCGCGCCATGCCGGCGTACCCGCCGGCGTGGCAATCGACGCCCTCGCCCGCTTCGAAAACGTCAAGCGCCGCATGGAAGTGCGCGGCGCCGTGCACGGCATCACCGTCTACGACGACTTCGCCCATCACCCCACCGCCATCACCACCACGCTGGAAGGCCTGCGGGCGAAAGTCGGCAGCGCCCGCATCCTCGCCGTGCTGGAACCGCGTTCCAACACCATGAAACTCGGCGTCATGAAAGCAGCCCTGCCCGACAGCCTCGCCGCCGCCGACCAGGTCTACTGCTACAGCGCCACCCTCGGCTGGAATGCCGCCGAAGCGTTGGCCCCACTGGGCGACAAGGCACGGGTGTTCGACGACCTCGACAAGCTGGTCAGCCAGCTGGTGGCCGATGCCCGGCCGGGCGATCATGTGCTGATGATGAGCAACGGGGGGTTTGGGGGTATTCACGCGAAGCTGCTGAATGCGTTGCGTCAGCATTACCATGAGGAGATTGTGTGACGACGATGCATCGGTATGGGGATACGCTTGAGCGTGTAGCTGAGAACTTTGCAGGACTGCTGACCCTTGGCCGGGGGTAGCCCGGCAGCTAGTTCCTTTCTTTGTCTCGCCAAAGAAAGGAACCAAAGAAAGGCGACCCCGACATCCCCGAAACCCCGAAGATCAAGCGCATCGGGCGGGCGGCAAAGAACTCGCCCCGCTTTTGCTAGGTTGATTTAATTTTGTGAGCGGGGCTCAAACACCTTTGCCGCTGATCCACCCGCCACACTTGATCTTCGGCGGGTCTGTAAGGGGAAGAAAGTCAAAACCAGGGTGGTGGTAACTGGATGTTTGTGATTACCATTTTGGCTTCACACATCCGGCGCATTACGCCTATGGCTAATGCGCCCTACGCGAGCTGACGCACATGAATTCAGTAACGAAAGAGCCGTATCCATTTTGGATTCCTCCAGGGAATCTGGGAACAAAGAACAGCCGTGAATGGACGGCGAAAGAAGCAAAGGCATATTTCCAGTGGGTTATGGAATCCAGGCCTGTAAGGATTGAGAAATTATTGGAATATTTTGACGAGGTCGATGGAAACGACCACGAACAACTCCTTCTCAATTTGGGCAGAAAAGCCATGAAGGTTTTTCTTCTTGATGAATTTAGCGTTCAGAAGGCACAAGGTAGGGTTTTAACAGATCGCGGTTATGCACTTGCTGCGGATGTAGGATTGCTGCTCGGAAAAATGCTGGTTAATAAGTCGGGCAATAAATTGGAATGGACCATCACAAGAAAGCCAAAGAGTCATATATCGTGCAACATGCCTGTATTAACCGGATTTCGTGTCACCGGGGTTTTGGCCGTAAATTGCGATCCGATTCTGATGTCGATTGCCCAAGCATCTGGCTTGCTTGACGGTACTCGAGGTGAGGATGTGTGGTTGGGTATCTACGATTATTGGAAAAATGAGATTCCAACTTGATACTTATGGCTCGCGTAGGACGTTTTAGCTCGTGTAGGGCGTAATGACCGAAGGGCATTGCGCCGGATGGGCATCACAAGCACGCAAACCCCCCTGTCATCACCGCACTGGTTTTGACTTTCTTCCCCTTACAGACCCGCCGAAGATCAAGTGTGTCGGGTGGATCAGCGGCAAAGGTGTTTGAGCCCCGCCCACAAAAAACAAAATCAAAACAACAAGGCGGGGCGAGTTCTTTGCCGCCCACCCGACGCGCTTGATCTTCGGGAATTCGGGGTTGTCGGGGTCGCCTTTCTTTGGTTACTTTCTTTGGCGAGACAAAGAAAGTAACTTGCCGCCGGGCAACCCCCGGCCAACGGTCAGTAGTCCTGCAAAAGCACTAACGGCTTAGCCACGCCCCCCC
>JAIOJU010000211.1 GCA_019911765.1 Thiobacillus sp. | reverse complement strand
GCAAGGGTCGCCAGGATGCCAAGCGGGGCAAGGTCTTCACAAAGCTTATCAAGGAAATCACCGTGGCTGCCAAAATGGGCGGCGGCGATGTCGGCATGAATCCACGCTTGCGGCTGGCAATCGAGAAAGCCAAGGCCGAGTCGATGCCGAAGGACAACATTGAAAACGCGGTCAAGCGCGGCAGCGGTCAGCTCGACGGCGTGAACTACGAAGAAGCGCGCTACGAAGGCTACGGCATCGGCGGTGTCGCGGTCATCGTCGATTGCCTGACCGACAACAAGGTGCGCACGGTTGCCGATGTGCGGCATGCGTTCAATAAATACGGCGGCAACATGGGCACCGACGGCTGCGTGGCGTTCCAGTTCAAGCATTGTGGCCAGATCATCCTCGAGCCGGGCGCCAGCGAAGAAGCGGTGATGGAAGCCGCGCTGGATGCGGGCGCCGACGACATCATCCCGAACGAGGATGGGTCGATCGAGGTATTGACTTCGCCCGATCCAAGCACGTTCGAGGCGGTTAAAGACGCGCTGGAAAAAGCCGGATTCAAACCCGCGGTGGCTGAAATCACCATGCGCGCGGAAGCCGAGACTGAGCTGGCCGGAGATGATGCGATCCAGATGCAGAAAATCCTCGACGCGCTCGATGTGCTCGATGACGTGCAGGATGTCTACACCAACGCCGTGTTGCCGGAGTAAGCCTTCCATTGCGCATACTGGGCATTGATCCTGGCCTGCGGCTCACCGGCTTTGGCGTGATCGAGCAGACCGGCCAGAAGCTGGCCTATGTCGCCAGTGGTGTGGTCAAAAGCGGGGAAGGCAGTCTGCCGCAGCGACTGGGCGTGCTGTTTGCGGGATTGAACGAGGTGATCGCCACCTATCAGCCCGATACCTGCTCGGTCGAAATCGTCTTCGTCAACGTCAACCCGCAATCGACGCTGCTGCTCGGGCAGGCGCGCGGTGCGGCGATCTGCGCAGCGGTGTCCAACGAATTGCTGGTGGCCGAATATACGGCGCTGCAGATCAAGCAATCCGTGGTCGGCCAGGGCAAGGCCGCCAAGGAACAGGTGCAGGAGATGGTCAAGCGCTTGCTGAACCTGCCTGTCGCACCGACGGCGGATGCGGCCGACGCGCTGGCGTGTGCCATCACCCATGCCCACGGCAGCCGTCTCGGTGCGCATTCCACAGCGGGGTATCGCGTCAAGGGTGGGCGTCTGGTATGACCCCCGGCCGCCAATCGAACCTTCCGCAGGTATCCTGTCACTATTGAAAGACTTTGAGGATCGGCCGCATACCATGAACGGACGCGCCAAATGATAGGCCGGATTACCGGTATGCTCGCCGCCAAGCAGCCACCGCAGGTTCTGGTGGATGTGAACGGCATCGGCTACGAAATCGACGTGCCCATGAGCACGTTCTACAACCTTCCCGCCATCGGTGAAAAGGTCAGCCTGCTGACCCATCTGGCGATTCGTGAAGACGCGCATCTGCTTTATGGCTTTGGCAGCGATATCGAACGCGCGGCGTTTCGCGAGTTGCTGAAGGTCTCGGGAATCGGAGCCAAGACCGCCTTGTCGGTGTTGTCCGGCATGTCGGTCAACGACCTGTCAGTCGCCATTGCCGAGCAGGAAATCGGTCGCATCGTCAAAGTCCCCGGCATCGGTAAGAAAACCGCCGAGCGCCTGCTGCTTGAACTCAAGGGCAAGCCGGTGTTTGCCGGCGCGATTGCCGGCGAGCCCGGCAGGACGCCGGTATCCGACGATGTGCGGCAGGCCCTGCTTGCCCTGGGCTACAACGACAAGGAAGCCTCTGCCGCCATGCACAAACTGCCGCCCGAACTGCCGGTGTCCGAAGCGATCCGGCAGGCCTTGAAGCTGCTGTCCAAAGGGTAAGATGCACGCATGATCGAAACCGACCGCCTCATCGCCCCCGCCGCCGTCAGCCCGCAGGAAGAGCAGGTCGAGCGCGCCCTGCGTCCGCGGACGCTGGCGGAGTATGTCGGCCAGGCCAAGGCGCGCGAGCAGCTCGAGATTTTCATTCACGCCGCCAGGAAACGCAGCGAAGCGCTGGATCATGTGCTGCTGTTCGGCCCGCCGGGACTGGGCAAGACCACGCTGGCGCACATCATCGCGCGCGAGATGGGCGTCAACCTGCGCCAGACTTCCGGCCCGGTGCTGGAACGCGCGGGCGATCTGGCCGCGTTGCTGACCAATCTCGAGCCGCACGATGTGCTGTTCATCGACGAAATCCATCGCCTGAGCCCGGTGGTGGAAGAGGTGCTTTATCCCGCGCTCGAAGATTTCCAGATCGACATCATGATAGGTGAAGGCCCGGCGGCGCGCTCGGTCAAGCTCGACCTGCCGCCGTTTACGCTGGTCGGTGCCACCACGCGTGCCGGCATGCTCACCAATCCGCTGCGCGACCGCTTCGGCATCGTTGCGCGACTGGAGTTTTATTCGGCGGAAGAACTGGGTTTCATCGTCCACCGTTCAGCCGGGCTGTTGCAGATGAATCTGGAAGAAGCCGGGGCACTTGAGATCGCCAGACGCTCGCGTGGCACGCCGCGTATTGCCAACCGCTTGCTGCGCCGGGTGCGTGATTATGCCGAGGTCAAGGCGGAGGGGCACGCCACGGGCACGGTGGCGGATGCGGCACTGGTGATGCTGGACGTTGATCGCGCCGGACTCGACGTGATGGACAGGAAGCTGCTGCTGGCGATCGTCGAAAAATTCATGGGTGGCCCGGTCGGCCTGGACAACCTCGCGGCGGCCATCGGTGAAGAACGCGACACCATCGAGGATGTGCTCGAACCCTTCCTGATTCAGCAGGGCTATCTGCAGCGCACGCCGCGCGGCCGGATAGCCACGCCGCTGACGTATCGCCATCTTGGCATTGCCGTGCCCGCCGGCGAATCCGGTGCGGAGCTGTTTTGAGCGCCAGGTTCAGTTCAAGTGCCGGGCCTGATTTGAAAGCCGTGTTCCACTGGCCCGTGCGGGTGTACTGGGAAGATACCGATGCAGGGGGCGTGGTGTATTACGCCAACTATCTCAAATTCATGGAGCGCGCGCGTTCCGAATGGCTGCGTGCAGCCGGTTTCGAGCAGGATGTCCTGCGCGATGAAGCCGGGGTCGTATTCGTGGTGCGGCGGGTGGAAGTGGACTATCTGTCGCCAGCCCGCTTCAACGATCGGCTTGATGTATCGGTCACCCTGCTGGAACTCGGCCGGGCCAGCCTTGTCCTGACACAGTCGCTGAGCCGGGGCGATGCCCGGCTGGTTGCAGCACAGGTTACGCTGGCCTGCGTCGATGCGACGCGTTTCAAACCCGTTAAAATACCTGCGCCCATTCTTCAAGCACTGGCCCAAGAAACGTGAATCCTGAACTCGGTCAAGACCTCTCCCTGCTTCACCTCATTATCAATGCCTCGTTGCCCGTGCAGTTCGTGATGCTGATTCTGCTGGGGGCATCGCTGATGTCGTGGTGGTACATCTTCATCAAGATGTTTACCTTGAAGCGTGCCCAGAAACTGACCGACGATTTCGAGCGTGAATTCTGGGCGGGCGGGGACCTCCATGTCATGTACCAGCGCGTGTCGGCCGAGCGCGAAAATGCCGGTGAAATGGAACGTGTGTTCGAAGCGGGTTTCCGCGAATTCACGAAGCTGCGGCGCCAGGCCGGGCTGCCTGGCAACGTCGTGATCGATGGCACCCAGCGTGCAATGCGCGCGACCTACCAGCGCGAACTGGACGGTCTGGAGTCGCATCTCTCCTTCCTCGCGACCGTCGGTTCGGTATCGCCTTACGTGGGCCTGTTCGGCACGGTGTGGGGCATCATGCTGGCGTTCCAGGGGCTGGCCACCGTGGCGCAGGCCACCCTGGCACAGGTTGCTCCCGGCATTGCCGAAGCCCTGATTGCCACGGCGATGGGCCTGTTTGCCGCCATTCCTGCCGTGGTGGCTTACAACCGCTACACCCATGATATCGACCGCCTGGCCAACCGCATGGAAAGCTTCATGGAGGAGTTTTCCAACATTCTGCAGCGTCAGTCGAACAAGGCGGTTTAAGGCGTGGCGCGCACCCGAAAACAGGTTGCCCAGATCAACGTCGTGCCGATGATCGACGTGATGCTGGTGCTGCTGGTCATCTTCATGGTGACGGCGCCTTTCATCAACCCCTCGCAGGTTGAACTGCCGAGCGTGGGCAAAACTTCGCAGACCCCCGCGCAGCCGCTGGAAGTCATCATCAAGGAATCGGGCGAATACCTGCTGCGCAATCGCGCGACAAAAGGCGAAGAGCAGGTGGTGGCGAAGCCGGAATTGGCAGCCGCGATTGCCGAGTTGCATCGCGCGCTGCCGGATCAGCCCGTGGTCATCGCCGCAGACAAGAACGTGCGCTATGAAGAGGTGATGGACACCATGACTTTGCTGCAGCATGCCCAGATCACGCGCATCGGCCTGCTCGCCCGCCCGGCGCCGTGATCCCGGCTGACGCCCCCTTTGTTTCCCGCCCCGCCTCCAATCTCCTGGCGGGTGCGCTGGCACTGGGCGTGCATGGGGTGTTTCTGTTGTTGCTGGTGTTTGGCGTGTCGTGGCAAACCCAGCATCCCGCACCCGTGATGGTTGATTTGTGGGAGGCGTTGCCAGCCGAACCGGCCGCCACAAAACGGCCTCCGCCCATCAAGAAGGTCGAGCCGGCCAAGCGCATGGCGGAGACCGTTCCTTCACGTCCGCCTGCTGTAAAAGAGCCGCCTGCCCCAAAGGCACCGGACATCGCGCTGGAAAAAAAGAAGGCCGACGCCCGGCGCGTGGCGGAGGAGAAACGCCTGGCTGAAGCCGCACGCATTGAAGCGGAGACAGCTAAGAAAGCACACGAAAAGCAGCTCGCCGATCAGAAAAAGCGGGAATTGCTGCGGCAGATGGAAGCAGATGCGTTGTCACAGCGAATCGCAGCCGAGGCGGCCGCCAGCGCGGACCGTGCGGCCAGGCTGGCCGAGGCGCAAGCCGCCGCCGGCAGACGGCAGACCGAACTGGCCCGTGCAGTGGGGCAGTATCGCGACCTGATCAGCGCCACCGTGCGCGGCAACACCCGGCTGCCGGACAACCTGAAAGGCAATCCCGAGGTGCGCTGCCTGGTGAGGCTGTTGCCTACGGGTGAAGTCCTCAGCGTGCGGGTGACCCAACCGAGCGGAAATGCGGCGTATGACGAGGCCGTGGTGCGCGCGATCGAACTGTCGTCACCGCTTCCGCTGCCAGCAGACCGTGCCGCGCGTGCAGCATTTGTTCCGGAACTTTCTTTCGTGCATCGCCCCAAAGAGTGAGCCCGGCTGGGGCTGTCCGGACGTTTTGACCTCTTGGGCCAGGCTGGCATGCTGAGCCGGAAACAGGCTGGCAGGGCACGCCAGCGTCATCTGACCCGCTGGCTGGCTATGCTAGACTCCCTTCCAGTCAAGCACTTCTGATCGAGATTCTCATCCTATGCTGCGTGCTGTTTTGCTGTTTCCCCTTTTCTGTCTGAGCTTGCTGGGCGCTGCTTTTTCTGCGCATGCAGCCATGGAAATCCAGGTGATTGGCGGAGCGGCAAACAAGATTGCGGTGGCGGTGGTGCCTTTTCAGATGGCCGCAGGCCAGCCTGAACCCATGCTGACCCAGATAGTCGGTGACGACCTGAATCGCAGTGGTCAAATCAGACTGGTCGATGCCAGGGGACTGCAGCAGCCAGTCGAGCCCGCGCAGGTCAATTACAGTACCTGGCGTGCGCAGGGTGCCGAGGCCATGGTGATCGGACAGGTGATTGCGCTGCCCGGTGGTCGTTTCGATGTGCGTTTCCGTCTGCTGGACGTCATCAAGCAGACGCAGCTGGCGGGTTTCGGCTACAACATTTCAGCGTCGCAGTGGCGTGCGACGGCGCACCAGATCGCCGACATCGTGTATGAGAAACTGACCGGCACACCGGGCGCGTTCAGCAGCCGCATCGCTTACGTGCAGAAACAGGGCAAGCGTTTTGAACTGCGGGTGGCCGATGCTGACGGACAGAATCCCCGCACGGTGGTGCGCTCGAACGAGTCGGTGATCTCCCCGATGTTTTCGCCTGACGGTACACGCCTCGCGTACGTGTCGTTTGAGGACCGGAAACCGGTGGTCTACGTACAGTCGCTGCAGGATGGCAGCCGTCATAAGACTGCC
Organism: Thiobacillus sp.; assembly: GCA_019911765.1. GTDB lineage: Bacteria > Pseudomonadota > Gammaproteobacteria > Burkholderiales > Thiobacillaceae > Thiobacillus. Next base: position 6,820 of record JAIOJU010000211.1, on the reverse strand, counting down.
GCGTTCAAGGGTTCCAATTCTGCCCCGGCATGGACGCCCGACGGGCGCCGTCTGGCGGTGGTGCTGACGCGGGACGAGACATCACAAATTTATATGATCAATGTCGATGGAAGCGGGGTCAGTCGTTTGACCCGGAGTGGCGGCATTGATACCGAGCCCGTGTTTTCGCCGGACGGGAAAACCGTGTATTTCACGTCGGATCGTGGCGGTAGCCCGCAGATTTACCGGGTGGCGGCAAGTGGAGGCGAGCCCACCCGGGTGACGTTCAGCGGGAGTTACAACGTGTCACCCGCCATCAGTCCGGATGGCCGCCTGCTGGCGTATATCGGGCGTGATGAGGGACGTTTTCGTGTGATGTTGCACGAACTGGCAAGCGGTCAGACCCGTGTGCTGACCGATACGGCGCGAGACGAATCGCCCAGTTTTGCACCCAATGGCCAATCCATCCTGTACGCTACGGTGCAAGGCGGACGTGGGGTTCTGGGCACGGTGAGCCTGGACGGGAAAACGCGCTCGCGCTTGTCCGAACCGGGTGTCGATGCCCGAGAACCCGCGTGGGGACCATGAAATGAAGTTGGGTTTTGACGACGCCCGGCAAGTAGAATAAAAAGGCATGTCGTGCCTGTGCCTGCATGATTGCGGGCACGTGGGAACTGAATATTGGTTTTCTGAATCCTGTGGACGCTTGGTCACCTGAATGTCCGCAGATGCCTGTGTCACCCGAGCTGAACGCTTATTCGTAGAATGACTAAAAGGAGATCTAGATGAACAAAATTTTTCTGCCTGTCCTGTTAACCCTGATTCTGTCGGCCTGTGGTACGACAACCGGTACGCAAGCCACGGTTGAAGACCGCACCGGCGACAAGGCCGCAACTGCCACGGGAGCTGAAACAGCGGGCACGGGCGCCGGCGGGGTGTCCGGTGCTGCGGTGGATGGCAAGCAAGGTGGCTACACAGGCGACCCGCGCAAGAATCCGGCCAGCCCTCTGTCGAAACGCGACATATTTTTCGACTTCGACAGCTTTGTGGTGAAGCCTGAGTATCGTCCGGTGCTCGAAGCCCATGCAGGTTATCTGATGGCGAAACGCGATTCACGCGTGATCCTGCAGGGCAATGCCGACGAACGCGGCAGTCGCGAATACAACCTGGCGCTGGGTCAGAAGCGCGCCGAGGCCGTGCGCAAGGCGTTGGCCGTGCTGGGAGTGAATGATTCCCAGATGGAAGCGGTGAGTTTTGGTGAAGAAAAACCGCGCAATGAAGGCGATACCGAAGAGGCTTATGCCCAGAATCGCCGCACGGACGTGGTGTACGGCGACGAGTAATGCGTTTGATGCGGCATGATGTTTTATCCCTGGTTGCTGCGCTTGCGCTGATTCCTTCGGCGCAGGTGTGGGGCCAGTCGATCTGGCCCAGCACGAACGAACTCTTCCGCAAGGTGGAGGCGCAGCAGCAGCTTATTGACTCGATCAATGCCCGGCTGGGCAAGCTGGAAACCTCGACCCAGCAGAATCAGCAACTGCTGGATCTGCTGCAGGAAGTCGAGACGCTCAAGTCGGAAGTGGCGAAGCTGCGCGGGCAGGCCGAGGTTCAGCTGCATCAGCTGGACACGCTGGGCAAGCGCCAAAACGACTTGTACATCGATCTTGATCAGCGCATCACGGATTTGGGTAAAGCCGGAAAGCCCGCAGAGGGCACGGAAGCTGTCCCTGCAGCCGCAGCCGGCCAGCCAGCCGCAGCTTCGGCCACGCCCAAACCAGATGCGGCATCGGGTCCGGCTGCCGCGCCGAAACCTGATCCCGCGGCGGAATCGCGCGCCTATGAAGCTGCGCTCAACCTGTTTCGGGATGCTAATTACGCAGGAGCGATCGCCAGCTTCAGGGGATTTCTCAAGGCCTATCCGGACGGTGAACTTGCGTCCAATGCGCAATACTGGATTGGCTATTCCTATTACGCATTGAAGGACTATAAATCGGCACTGGCGCACCAGCAGAAGCTGGTAGCGATGTATCCCACCAGCAGCAAAGTGCCGGACTCGCTGCTCAATATCGCGACCAACCAGATTGCACTGGACAACCTCGTGGATGCACGCAAGACCCTCGAGGAGTTGGTGGCCAGGTACCCCGACACCAATGCAGCGACGCTTGCTGCCCGTCGTCTTTCGGCACTGAAGTAAGCTTCGTGGTCGAGTCTTCAACGCGCCACCCACAGGGGGCAGACCGCGGTTGTAAAGACGCTGAAGCCCCTGTGGAGTCGTATGCTTCAACAACCACGCTCCGTTTGACGGAGGTCTTCCTGTCGTTGCAGGGTGAAACCAGCCGGGCGGGATTGCCCACCGTATTCGTTCGATTGACGGGCTGTCCGCTGCGGTGCAGCTGGTGCGACACCACCTACAGTTTTCAGGGCGGGGAGACCGTCACTTTGACGACCTTGCTGGCCCGGGTCGCCGAATATGGCGTGCCTACGGTGTGTGTGACCGGTGGCGAGCCGCTGGCGCAAAAAAATTGCCTGCCCTTGCTGGCCGCGCTGTGCGACGCCGGTTACTCGGTTTCGCTCGAAACCAGTGGCGCGCTGGATGTGAGCCAGGTCGATGCGCGGGTATCGCGCGTCATCGACATCAAACCGCCCGGCTCGGGTGAGGAGGCGCGCAATCGCTGGGAAAACATCGCCCACCTCACGCCGCATGACGAAATCAAGTTTGTGCTGGCCAGCCGCGCTGATTACGATTGGGCACGGGAGGTGATGAATGCTCAAAAGTTGTCCCAGGCGTGCCCTGTCCTGTTTTCCCCGGTGCAGGGTGAACTGGCGCCGGCGCAACTCGCCGAGTGGGTGATCGCCGACCGTCTGCCGGTGCGGATGCAGGTGCAACTGCACAAAATCCTGTGGGGCAATGCGCCGGGAAAATGAGTCAGGACGCCATCATTCTTCTGTCAGGCGGGCTGGACTCCGCCACGGTTCTGGCCATTGCGCGCAAGGCCGGGTATGCCTGCCATGCGTTGAGCCTGGATTACGGCCAGCGCCACAATGCCGAACTGGCCGCCGCTGCGCGCGTCGCACACAGCCTGGGCGCGATTGAACATCGGGTGATCAAGCTGGGCTTGGGCGATTTCGGTGGGTCGGCCTTGACCGATTCATCCATTGCCGTGCCGGAGGCGCCTGCCGCGGGTATCCCCGTAACCTATGTGCCGGCGCGCAATACCGTCATGCTGTCGCTGGCGCTTGCCTGGGCCGAGGTGCTGGGTGCGCGCGACATTTTCATCGGCGTCAATGCAGTCGATTATTCGGGTTATCCGGATTGCCGGCCTGAATTCATCGCAGCCTTTGAGCAGATGGCCAACCTGGCCACCCGTGCCGGGATTGAAGGCACAAGACTGCGGATACACGCGCCGCTCCAGCATTGGTCCAAGGCACAGATCATCCAGCACGGCATGGCGCTTGGCGTTGACTATGCCCAGACCGTCAGTTGCTATCAGGCCGATGTCGAGGGTCGGGCATGCGGCGTGTGCGATGCCTGCCGCCTGCGTGCACAAGGCTTTGCACAGGCAGGGGTGGCGGATGTCACGCTATATAAGTAAAACAGAATGTAGTTTTTGCCTATTTGCCTTGGCGCATGCTTGGGGAATAATCGCCGGTCCGGATGCAAAGCCGTAACCCAATAGCAGTAACCAAATAAAATCCAATACAGGAGAGATTCACATGGAAGGAATCGATTTGATCAGCCAGGCGTTAACGGCCATGGGCTGGGACGCAAGCGACGCCAACGTCAAGACGCGCGCCGTCGCCTGGCTGGGATTCATCCTGGCCTTTATTTTCGGCTACGTGGGCAATAAAACCCAGTTCTGCACCATGGGTGCCGTGTCCGACATCGTCAACATGAGCCATTGGGACCGCATGCGTGCCTGGCTCCTGGCCATCGCCATCGCCACCATGGGAACCAGCCTGCTGGCGTATACCGGTGATTTCGATGCGTCCAAGACGATTTACACCGGGTCCAGTTTCTATTGGCTGGCTGCATTGGTCGGCGGCCTGACCTTCGGCGTCGGCATGACGCTGGCCGGGGGCTGCGGTCAGCGCACCCTGGTGCGTCTGGGCGGCGGCAATCTCAAATCCGTCGTCGTGTTCCTGTTCCTGGGCTATGCGGCCCTGGTGACCTTGTCCGGTATTTTCGGTGCATTCCGTGTCGGCGTCCTGCAGGCAAGCGCCGTAACCGTTCATCTGGACGGCATGCAGACGCTGCCGGCCCTGCTGGGTATGGCCACGCCTCAAGGTATCCTGACGATCGGAATGGCCGTGGGTGTGGCCTTGCTGGTGTTTGTTTTCATGAACAAGGAATTCCGGGGCAGTTCGGACAACATCCTGGCCGGCGTGGTGATCGGCCTGATCGTCGTGGCGGGCTGGTACGTCACCGGCCGCTTTGGTTTCGGCATGGACCCCGACACGCTGGAAGATGTCTATCTGGGCACCAACTCGCATCTGGCTGAATCCATGACCTTTGTTGCGCCGCTGGGCTATACCATGAACCTGTGGGCCTACTGGACCGACAACTCAACCATCGTCACCTTTGGCGTGGCCAGTGTGTTTGGCGTGGTTATCGGTGCTTTTGTCTATGGCGTGGTGCACAAAACCTTCCGCTGGGAATCGTTCAACTCCCCGCAGGACATGTTCCGCCACATTATCGGCGCCACGCTGATGGGTTTTGGCGGCGTGACCGGGATGGGCTGCACCATCGGACAGGGGGTGACCGGCATGTCCACCCTGGCCGTGTCATCCGCCATCGTCCTGGTCGCCATCATTGCCGGGGCCGCCATCACCATGAAAATCCAGCTTTACCTGATGATGCGCGAAGCCTGAGGATTACCCCGGCATCGGGCAGATTGGTGTATCGATGGACGAATCTTGATGTTCATCGATATGCCACATCGTTGCCGTTTACGAAAAGGGCGGGTTTTCCGCCATTTTTTGTTGCTGAACCGGATGCCGGAATTGATATTCGAGTAATGTGTTTTGCAGTGTGTGGCGTAAAAAATCCTCGCGCCGCACCAAAAAGCCGACATAGCACTTTACCCCGGCATGCGGCATCGGCTATAATCTTGCGCTTTCGTGGATTCGGTTTTGGCCTCGTCCACGGGTCGGTAGCTCAGCCGGTAGAGCAGTGGACTTTTAATCCATTGGTCGCGAGTTCGAATCTCGCCCGACCCACCAGATTCAAAAAAGCCACGCAGACCGCGTGGCTTTTTTCATGCCTTCTGTGGTTGTGCGCCATTCCCGGAGTGACGAAAAACGTCACAACCCGCCCATACACGGCGGCGGGTTCATGGGTTCATTCGGGCCGGACGCGTTAGGCCATCCCCCCAAACTGAAATTTACAATCGCTGAAAGCACGTGTTGGCGCGGGTTCTCGGTCATTTTCGGAATAATTTGGGTGGTGGGCTCTAAAGTTGGCACAGCCCCTGCACGTTAATGTGCCAGACACGGGAGGCTCGTGTTCCAAATTTGCCCAACCAAAGGAGATTTAAAATGCGTAAAGTACAACAAGGTTTTACTTTGATCGAACTGATGATCGTCGTGGCGATTATTGGTATTCTGGCTGCGGTAGCGATTCCGGCGTACCAAGATTATACGGTGCGTGCGAAGGTAACTGAGGGCTTGAGTTTGGCTTCTGGCATCAAGGCCACTATTGCTGAAAACGCAGCAAATGGAATCGCTTTGAACAATAATACCCCGGGTGTTGGAGCTGCCCCGGCCTTTACAGCCACACGTAATGTAAGCAACATGGTCGCGGCTGCTAATGGTGAAATTACTATTACCTACCCGGCAAGCGCTGGTGGTGGTACGTTGGTGCTGGCTCCCCGCGATGGTGCAAATGGCTTGGTAGCAGGCACTTTGCCGACCAACCCGATTACTTGGAACTGTAATGCGGTTGGTTCTACCTTGGCTGGAACTGCTGGTACTTTGCTGGCTAAGTATGCACCTGCTGAATGTCGTCAGTAATGATTGATCTGGGGTTGTGTTTTAACCTGGGATAAATTTGATTGGGAGTTCCACCTTCCAATAACGATCTAAGCCCCTCTACGGAGGGGCTTTTTATTGAAAAGACAAATGGGGTCAAGACAAATGGGGTCAGACTGAGCTAACCAAATTAATGGGGTCAGACACGAGAATGAATGGGGTCAGACACGATATTTGTCCTATGATGGGTTTATTTTCATCCTTGGTAAGCACTCATGGCGCGACTTCCCCGTTACGTGATTCCTGGCCAGCCGCAGCACATCATTCAGCGCGGCAATAACCGGCAGGTGATATTTGCCGCGGAGGCGGATTACCAGTTCTTTCGCGATGCGCTGGTCGAGGCGGCGGCCAAGTACGGGCTGGCGGTTCATGCCTATGCGTGGATGACGAATCACGTTCACCTGCTGGCGACGCCTGCATTGGAGGACAGCATCAGCAAGACGTTCCAATCGGTGGGGCGGCGTTATGTGCAGTACTTCAATTACACCTACAAACGCAGCGGGACGCTGTGGGAAGGACGCTACCGGGCAACGGTGGTGGACAGCGAGCGTTATCTGCTGACCTTGATGCGCTACATCGAGTTGAATCCGCTGCGGGCCGGCATGGTGGACGCGCCGCAGGATTATCCATGGTCGAGCTATCGGCGCAATGCGCTGGGCGAGGGCGGGCCGAATGCGGACTGGCTGACGCCGCACGAGGAATACATGCGGTTGGGGCTGGATGACTCGGCCAGGCAAGAGGCTTATCAGGCGCTATTCGTTTCGGCGATCGATCCGGGGGATCTGGTGGAAATCCGTGACTGCACGCATAAGGG
>JAIOJU010000210.1 GCA_019911765.1 Thiobacillus sp. | reverse complement strand
CGGTTCAAATAAACGGTTCAGGGCATTTCAACCCGATCGAAACCCGAACGCTGCAACTGATTTGGGCTGGCCGTCGTGCTGGAGTCGGACCAGAACGCGGCCCGATTCACGCGGAAGTAATTTGGCGCGCTGTCCTGAGAGCATGTGGGATTGATGTTACGCAAATCGACGTTGGCCGCACGTTTTGGCATCAGTCCACACCTACCCCGCTATGCCAGAATCCTGGCGAGACCAGAACAATTTATGTGCTGTAAGCGATATGGTGCGATTATCTGTTATAGATAATAATTTGCTTTAATCGTTTTTGGCAGATATATTGCAAAAATGGATTTCAGCATTCACTTTTCGGAGCAACTCAAGCAGCACCTGCGTGCCCTGCGCAAGGCGCGCGGCCTGACACAGGCACGCCTGGCGCAGAAGCTGGGGGTGGGCCAGTCGCGCGTCGCCGATATCGAGGCCAATCCAGGCGCGATGAGCGTCGATCAACTGTTCAAGGTGCTGGCGGCGCTTGATGTGCAACTGGTATTGCGTGACAAGCAAGCCGCCGTTTCGGTCGAGCCGCTGTCCCAGCGTGAGCCAGCTTCCGACGAAGGCGCCAAGCCGCCCCCCCCCAAAGGCTCCTGGTAATGCCGGAGCTGTGGGTGTGGATGAACGGCGAGCTGGTTGGACGGTGGAGCCGCGGACGCACCGGCCGCCATCTCTTCACCTACGAAGCATCCTGGCTGGAATCGCCGCACGTGCGGTCCCTTTCCCTGTCGATGCCCATTACGCCGGGAAGAACGGTCGAAGGGGATGCCGTCGGCCATTTCTTCGACAACCTGCTGCCGGATGACGAGCGCATCCGCAGGCGGCTGAGCACGCGCTTCAGGACGAAAGGCGCAGAAGCCTTCGAACTGCTGCAGGCCATCGGCAGGGACTGCGTCGGCGCCGTGCAGTTGCTGCCCCCGGAACAAAAACCAGAGGGATTCGACCGGCTGTCTTACGAGACCCTGGCGGATGCCGATGTCGAAGCCATCCTGCAGGGAGTGACAGCCGAAGTGGGGCTTGGTGGGCACGAGGAGGACGACGATTTCAGGTTCTCGATCGCCGGCGCACAGGAAAAGACGGCGTTGCTTCGCGTGGGCGGGCAGTGGTGCAGGCCGAAAGGCGCGACGCCGACAACGCATATCCTGAAGCTGCCGCTGGGCCTGGTTGGCGGGCGCCGGCTCGACCTGTCGCATTCAGTGGAAAATGAATGGCTCTGCGCGCAGATTCTCGCGGAACTGGGCCTCCCCGTCGCACATGTTGAAATCGGCTACTTCGGCAGCCAGAAGGCCCTGGTCGTCGAGCGTTTCGACCGGCAATTCATGGACGGCGACTGGATCGCGCGGCTTCCCCAGGAAGATTTCTGCCAGGCCCTGGGCGTCGCGTCCGGAAACAAGTACGAAGCGCATGGCGGCCCCGGCATGGCCGACTGCCTCAAAGTGCTTTCCGGAAGCCAGGCCCCACAGTCTGACGGACAGATGTTCCTGTGTACCCAGCTCGCATTCTGGTTGCTGGCGGCAACCGACGGGCACGCAAAAAACTTTTCCGTCTTCCTGCAGCAGGGCGACCGCTATCGCCTCACGCCGCTCTACGACGTCGTGTCAGCCTGGCCCGTCATCGGCGACGGTCCAAACCAGGTGCCCTGGCAAAAAGCCAAGCTCGCCATGGCCGTTCGCTCGAAGAACGCGCATTACACGCCGGGGGAGATTCAGCCCCGCCATTGGCAGCAGCTGGCGCGCAAGAGCGGCGTGGAAAGCGCCTGGAAAGCGATGGTCGCGATGATCGATAAAGTCGACGCGGTAATAGAAGCCGTCTCGCAAAAGCTTCCGGCGGCTTACCCTTTCCAGGTGGCTGAAAAGATATTCGCTGGTGTGCGAACGCAGGCGAAAGTGTTCCGGGAGGGAATGTCGAGTCCTGGTGAAGCCCGCTGAAACTGCTTGTCGATGCTGGCGCGAACTTCCTCGGGTTAGATTACGAGAAAATTCCACTTCTGGATGCTGCTTTTTTACGGGGGGATTATGGTCGGGCCCGCATTTAATAATAACGTTGAATACGACATGAGCGAGTCTGCGCAGATCGGCTACAAGGGGATGTTGTTGGAAATCATCGAGACGACCAACCAACATATCAAGTACAAGGTCTAGTCGAATTTAAATAATGCAGTGCTGTGAGCCTCGGGCTGCAGGTTGAGCACTTGAAGTCTGGAGGTCGAGTGGGGGAGATCAGGTTGGCAATTCAGGACTATGTAAGGAAGCTGTCCTTCTTAAACGTTAATCAGCAGGCAGGTCGTGCGAGTCCGCACAAAATTTGCATGTTGCTGGCATTGTTTGATCTGGCAAGAAGTGGCGGCCTAACTGAGAACCGGATTACATATTCACCTGCTTTGCTTGAAAGGTATTCACGTTACTTCAATGCGGTTCGTACACCAAGTGACCATGCGAATCCATATTTCCCATTCTTTCATCTCAAGGGAAAGCTCAGAAACGACGAGGAAAGCTTCTGGCACCTTAAGCCATTGCCTGGTCGAGAGTCGGTCTTGGAGGCGATGCGAACTGCGAGGAGATCGAACGACATTACCGATAATGTTTCCCACGTTGAATTGGACAATGACCTCTATAGGCTGCTGCAGGATGGGAGAGCAATCGACCAGCTCAGCGCAAGCTTGGCAGAACATTGGTTTGACCGAGGTCTTGAAGACCTGAATCGTGTCGTCGAGCAGGGGAAGCAGATCAGCGTTTATGAGCACAGGCTACGTAATTTGCCGGCGAGAGGCGCCAGTGAGGCAACGCCTCCTGAATACGTTAGGAGCCCGGCGTTCAGGCGGATCGTTACCGACATATACGATTACCGCTGTGCGGCGACAGGACTTCGAGTGGTGCTTCCGGATGGCACAGCCATGGTCGAGGCAGCGCATATCGATCCTTTCTGCAATAGTGGTGATGACGATCCAAGGAATGGTCTGGCGCTCACGCCTGATATGCACTGGGCGATGGATGCGGCGCTGATTGCGCCCGGGCCGGACTACAAATGGCATGTCAGCAAGGCCATCGACAGTCGGATACCGGATCACAGGATCTTTACCGGGCTAGCCGGAAAACCGATTTTTCTTCCCCGAGAACAGCGCATGTATCCAAGGCAGGAAGTGCTGGAGTGGCGATTAGGTAACCTGTTGTAGCCTGATGATCGGTTTGCCGATTTCGCGAAGAGGTAAGGATTTGGTCTGATTTGGCCCAGGAAGCGTAAATGAAAAAGGCCACCCCGAAGAGTGGCCTTTATATTTGCTCATCAGCCGCCACTACCCTTGTTCACGGCTGAGTCCATCGAGCCTATGTCTGAATGCATTAATGAATTTGTTTGTGGTGTCAGCCAAATACACGACTACGCGCTGACGGTCATTCGATTCATTGAGATCTTTGAATAAAATAGTTGGGGCGCCGATATAAATTTTGTTGCCATCCCTGTCCCATGACAATTGCATACCTAAGCTCTTCTCAATTTCCTCGCGTTGTGAGAGTAAGAGATCGTAGTACTCATCAAGCTTTTCGAATGACTTTAGAAAGGTGAGGTACACGCCACCTTTTCCAACGCTTTGGGCGATATAAGCGCTAATCCATGCGGTTCCTCCACCGGGGGGCATCGGAAAAAACATGTTGGTTGATTTTGCAGGGGATGAAGGCATTGGTTGATTAACATCGTCCAAATGCAGCATGGAAAGATAGTCAGCCCAAAACCCTTGAAACCAAGCGGTCTGAGGATCATTCTTGGCTGATGCGTCTTCAACGCTAGCAATCTGCTCGAATTCAACTGGACCAGATGGTCCCATTAGAACCGTTCGTTGCAGCACTTCGGTTTTTGCAAGAACCCGAGGCTGAAGTAGCACTTCGCCGTTCGGAAGGCGGTATGCAGCAACTTCAACTAAACCCAGGCCAAAGCGTAGATTCCCATAGCGCTCCATGAATCCAACTAAGGCCTCTGCCCCAGTCCTGATGCCATCTCCAACGATGATGAGCAGAAAATCACCGGCCTTCAAACTGCGATTGATGCCGTCCACAAAATCTGCCTCATCGGCGTTCTGATCGGTTTGGCGGAGACGAGAAAGCAAATAGCCTGGACCTTGGCGGCTAGCTATCGCAGCTTCTCTTGCCAGATCTTCGTATGACCAAGCGGTAAGTTGCTTTGCGTAATCCAGAATTTGCGCGACTACCGCTCGCCTTGCCTCAGGGTTACGCCATAGTTTGGTTTCTATGAGAACAATTTGCCCCGTGGCGGTAACGTAAAGAATGTCGGCTGGACCTGCGCCAGTTTCAAGCTCAGTACAGATAGGGATTAGAGCGCCAATATGGGGATCGATTTCCCGAACAGGTATGCACTGTGGGTTTGCATATAGTGCATCTTGTAACCACTTCTCAGAAAAAAGTCCGCCGTTAACAGTAACAAGTGGTATTCGCTCAAGCAATACTGCCGCGCCATCGGCACTTACGATGATAGGTTTTGTATAAGCACTCATCTAGATTCTCGCAGTATCGAAAGCATCTCTAACCCTAACTATGGACTGCTACGTCGGCGTACCCGACAAGTGCAGCAGATACAGGATACTTTATCAATCTCGCCTCGATTTCCTGCGTCTTGCCGCCGCGCCGACCAGACCAAGGCCTGCCAGCATCATGGCGTAGGTTTCAGGCTCGGGGACTGCTGCGACATCACCATCACGAACGGCCCAAGCGCTGAGTTCAAGGGTGGTAAGGTACCAGTACTGATAGCCATCGAGCGTGATGAAGGCCCACGCGTGATAGGTATTATTGGGCGGGTACCCTGTGCCAGACCAGTAGTAGTCAGCCTGTAGGTTTTGAAAAAGGTTGTAGTTGGCATTGTGGGTCAAGGTGATAGGACTACCTGCCACGCCACCCAAGTCGGCATAAAAAAGATGCCCCATCTCACTGCCTGTACAGCCGATGCCATAAGAGCCAGCACCTGATTGAATTTCACACGATGAATCAAATTGCAAAGTGGAGGGCAACCGCCAGTCGTCGTAGGTCACGCCGCGTTCGACATCGTAGTAATTGAGGTTGGCTGCCCAGTCTTTGGAATCTTGCCAGGTCATCCAGCCATCGGTGTCGTAGCCACTGATCTTGGCATAGTTGGCATCCTGCAACCATGTGACGTTCAGCGCGTCATCGTAGATGAGACCGCCGCCGCGGTCGTGTAAGGCTGCTTGCGCTGCACCGGAGAGATTCAGTCCGGCTAGCAGCACTATAGTGACGATTGGACGATTCATGGGGCTCCTCCTTGTTTGTATTCTTGGTGTTCGGTTCTGCTGCACGTTAGGTGACGTGTCTTGTTTCAGATTGACAAGGGGTTGAGAACGCAAGAATCACGCCCGGAGCAAGCGGAATGCTGCAACCCCCTGTTTGCATTACCGGATTTCTTTCCGGCCAGCAGACACAATGTGTTGGCTAGATGGATTGTGTAAGTTTTTCCGACTGCTGCGCAAAAGCGCCTGGAAGAGCTGCGGCAGACGGGTGAAGGTGCCTGGGAAGACCTGAAAGCCGGGATGGAAATGGCATGCCATCGGTGAGGCGGTTGACTCAGCCAAGTCCCGGTTCAAATAAACGGTTCAGGGCATTTCAATAGGTTGCCGCATGGGCATGAGTAAGTGCGTGAACGATTTGGCACACCTCTGTCACGGCGTCGCCAAACGGAAACGGCCCCCATTACTGTGAGCCGTTATAAATACTGGTGGCCAGTCTCGGAATCGAACCAAGGACACGCGGATTTTCAATCCGCTGCTCTACCAACTGAGCTAACTGGCCATAATCAACTACTGAAGCTTCGTTTCGATCATGGACGATGCTCCAAGCCAAACCGAAGCCCGGCATTTAAACCTTAAACGCGAGTTGAGTCAAGAAAATGGCCGGATTTTTACCGTTTGCGGGCGTCTTGGTTGGGTTTCGGGTGATTGCAAGCAATCTTGTGATGGGGCAGCATTTGGCGTTTACTCGCCCGTGGCGATAGGAACAATAAATGGAAGATTGGTTTGTCTGGCTGGTGCGCTTGATGTTTGTCGGCATTTTTCCGTTGGGCATCGGGATGCTGTTTCGTGCCTGGGCCATCGGAGTACGTCAGGATTATCGCCATGTGGCTGACTGGCGCGGTCGCGGCATGGAAGATGGTGCCCGATGGGCGCGCCCGGTCATGGGGATCAATCTGGCCGGTGGTGTGGGCTTGTTGCTGGTGGGGATTCTGGTGCTGCTGATTGGTTTGCCCTTTGCGATGTGGTCAGGGCTGACGGCGCTCATTATCTGGAATTATTTTTTTGCGCTGCAGATTGTGGTGCGGCGTGCAAAGCATTCCCGGACAATGGCCTGAGCCATATCAATTGGTGGCATCACAGGCCAAGCGGTGTGTTAGGGAGACGCTGATTTATTCCACTTTCGTCATTCCGGCGAAAGCCGGAATCCAGTGAAATCAAGCAACTGGACACCGGCTTTCGCCGGTGAGACGAATAAATCAGCGTTTCCTTAGAGGCGGGTGACAGTACAAATTAACCATCGCCCAAACACAGGTCGCATAAAACAATGCCGGGGGTGTAAAGTTCCCATTAATAAGAATAATTAATGTGCGCTTCAACTGTTCCTACGTTTCAAACACAAAAGGAGGAGAACGACCGATGTCCAAGCCACAAGACTTTGATTCAAAGGGGTACTGGAGTGCAACGCTCCGGCTACTGATTACCACCCTCGTTATCTGGTTTATCGTTTCTTTCGGTGCCGGCATCCTGTTCCGCGATGCGCTCGACGGCATTCATCTCGGCGGCTATCCCCTGGGCTTCTGGTTCGCCCAGCAGGGTTCCATCTTCGTCTTCGTCGGCCTGATCTTCTGGTATGCGCGCCGCATGGACAAGATCGACCGTGAACATGACGTCCACGAAGACTAAGCAGAACAATCGGGAGATAACCAAATGGATTTGAAAACACTGACGTACATCGTCGTGGGGCTGTCGTTTGCCCTGTACATCGGCGTGGCCATCTGGGCGCGCGCGGGCAGCACCAAGGAGTTCTACATTGCGGGCGGCGGCGTGCACCCCATCGTCAACGGCATGGCAACCGCTGCGGACTGGATGTCTGCGGCATCGTTCATCTCGATGGCGGGTCTCATCGCCTTCCTGGGTTATGGCGGCTCGGTCTACCTGATGGGCTGGACCGGCGGCTATGTGTTGCTGGCGGTATTGCTGGCACCCTACCTGCGCAAGTTCGGCAAGTTCACCGTGCCTGAATTCATCGGCGATCGTTATTACTCCGATGCCGCGCGCATCGTCGCGGTGATCTGCCTGATCTTCATCTCGTTTACCTATGTGGCCGGCCAGATGCGCGGCGTCGGCATCGTGTTCTCGCGCTTCCTCGAGGTGGACATCACCACCGGCCTGCTGGTGGGCATGGGACTGGTGTTCTTCTACGCCGTGCTCGGCGGGATGAAGGGCATCACCTACACCCAGGTGGCGCAATACTGCGTGCTGATCTTTGCCTACACGATACCGGCGGTGTTCATTTCGCTGCAGCTCACCGGCAACCCGCTGCCGCAACTGGGTCTGGGCAGCAGCGTGGGGGACATGGGCTTCCTGGCCAAGCTGGACACGGTCGTCACCGACCTGGGTTTCGCCAAATACACCTCGGGCGACAAGAGCATGATCGACGTGTTCTGCATCACGCTGGCGCTGATGGCGGGTACCGCCGGATTGCCGCACGTGATCGTGCGCTTCTTTACCGTGCCCAAGGTGCATGACGCCCGTATTTCTGCCGGCTGGGCGCTGATCTTCATCGCCATTCTCTACACCACTGCACCGGCTGTCGGCGCCATGGCACGCTACAACCTGCACACCACGGTGAACAGTGCGCTGGCCACCGGCGGCGATGTCTTCGCCCCCGAAGCCAGCCTCGAAGGCGAGGTCCGTCCCGGCTGGATGAAGCGCTGGGAAGCAACCGGCCTGATCCGCTGGGATGACAAGAACGGCGACGGCCGCATCCAGTACTACAACGAAAAGAGCAAGGACGAGGCCTTCCTGGCCAAGGCTGAGGCCGCCGGCTGGAAAGGCAATGAACTCGGCGCCAAGGCCAAGGACGGCAGCTTCGAGGGCAAGGTCGACCGTGACATCATGGTGCTGGCCAACCCCGAGATCGCCGGTCTGCCTGACTGGGTGATCGCGCTGGTGGCCGCTGGCGGTATCGCGGCGGCGCTATCCACCGCTGCCGGCCTGCTGCTGGTGATCTCGTCGTCGATCTCGCACGACCTGCTCAAGGGCATTTTCGTGCGGAATATTTCCGAGAAAGGTGAGCTGATGGCCGGCCGTATCGCCGCTGCGGTGGCGGTGATGGTGGCGGGGTATCTGGGCTACAACCCGCCGGGCTTCGTCGCGGAGGTGGTCGCCTTTGCGTTCGGGCTGGCGTGCGCGTCGCTCTTCCCGACCATCGTGCTGGGCATCTTCAACAAGAAGATGAACAAGGAAGGCGCCATCGCCGGCATGCTGACCGGCCTCTTCTTCACCATGGCCTATATCGTTTACTTCAAGGGCATCTTCATCGAGCCGATGGCCAAGAACGAAGCGGCCAACTGGCTGTTTGGCATTTCGCCCGAAGGCATCGGTGTCGTGGGCGCGCTGCTTAACGTCATCGTGGCCTACCTTGTCGGCAAGATGACCGCCCCCTGCCCGGATCACATCCAGCATCTGGTGGAAGACATCCGCTACCCGAGGGGTGCGGGAACTGCCCAGGCGCATTGATCCAGCTTCGCTGAAACGATCGACCCCCGCTCCGGCGGGGGTCTTTTTTTGCTTAAACAGGCTGGCTCTGTCGTTGCCAGTTTTGCGCCAGCGTTCTCATGTCACGAAAATTAGTCACGCCCTGGAATGCCAGAAGCGGCTGCAGCGCCAGGAACAGTTCGGCGGTTGCCATGGCATCGGCCAGCGCGTTATGACGGGCGTAGTTGCCGATCCCGAATACGCCCATCCAGTCATCCAGTGCGCGCGTGTGCCGGGCGATACGCGGATGCAGTGCTGGAGCGACATGGGCGAGATCGGCCCAGGCATGCTCGAATTTGATCCCGAGAAAGGTCTTCAGGGCACGGTTGATCATGGACTGATCGAATGCGACATGGAAGGCGATGAGCGGGTCCTTGCCCAAGTATTCCAGAAACGTGAGCAAGGCATCTGCCGGCGGCGTGCCTTCGCGCTGGATGGTGCCGCCGATGCCGTGGATGAGGATGTTGTCCCTGGCACTGGCCTGCGTTTGCTGCAGTACGATTTCGATGCTGTCGTCCAGCTGGATGCGGCCATGGGTCACGGCGACGGCGCCGATGGCGATAAGGTGGTCGCGGGCGGTGTCAAGACCGCTGCTCTCGACGTCCACCACCACGTAACGGCTTGCGCTGACGGGTTGGTCCAGTCGTGGCGATGGCAGGGCTTGCCACCGCGCCAGACGCCCGGCTTGCTGCGGCGTCAGATCGGGGGCTTTGGGGAAGAGCCTGCCCAGCCAGTTCATACCTGGTAGTCCAGGCCCAGCTTGGTTTGCAATTTGCGCGCCTGCCGGAACACTTCCTTGAGGATGCGCCGATCCAGCGTGTTGAGCGTGTCAGGGTCGACCCGGTTGGTCAACGGCTTGCCCTGTTCGTTTTGTTCATGATGCAGGCGCAGTCGTAGCAGCTGAATGAAGAGGAAGGCATCGCAGTAGGCGTCGATGTCGTGCTTTTGAATGCGCAGCGGCACGGCGATTTCGCGCAGTCTTTCCAGCGTGTTGGTTTGTGAGCCGCCCACCGCCAGACTGAAAATGCGCGCGGCATCGACAAAAGGCGTAATGCCGTTCAGCTTGAGGTCGACTGTGTGGCCTTCGCTGGTGACAAAATCGCGCACCACGCCTAGCGGCGGGCGGTTGCGCAGCGCATTGACCGCAAGCTGGTGCAGAAAACGGGTGTTCTTTGGCGCAGCCTGTTGCAGCCATGCGCGCAATGCTTCTCCCAGATGACTTGCGCCATACAGCGGGCGAAAGTCGAAGAAGATGGTCGAGTGCAGCAGATCCATCGGCGCACCGTGATAGATCCAGTTGTCGAAAGTGCCCTGCCATTCTTCCAGCGACAGACACCACTTTGGATTCGAAGCCATGACGAAGCCATTGCACAGCGGAAAGCCGCAGGCATCGAGTGCGTCATTAATGCGCCTGGCAAACGGCAGCAGCACTTCGCGCAATGCAGCCGGGATCTGGCCGGCCTTGGGCGCGAAGATGATGCCGTTGTCCTGGTCGGTGTTGAGCGTCTGTTCGAAGCGGCCTTCGGAACCCAGCGCCAGCCAGCAGAATTCGATGTCTTCGATGGGATTGGCTGCAAGTTCCAGCTCGATGATGCGGGTGGTCAGCAGGTCGTTGAGCGTGGTGATGATCTGGGTCAGCTGCTCGGCCGCCACGCCCTGCGCCAGCATGTTGCGGGCAAGCTGCTGGATGTCCTGCGCGCATTGCTTGAGCAGCTCCAGGGTGGCGGCATGGCGGATGGCGTTGCTGATCCGGCTCAGGCCGACGCGCTGCAGGTTGAACAGATCCTTTTCCGATACCACCCCGACCAGGCATCCCTTGTCGGTTACCAGCACATGACGGATACCCTGCTTCGCCATCGCCAGTGCCGCTTCATGCGCAGGGGCATGCGGCGGCAGCGTGGCGAGATTCGTGCTCATGACGCCGATGACCGGCCGGTCGAGATCGGCTCCGGCCAGCACGACGCGACTCAATACATCGTGCAGGGTGAGGATGCCCATGGGCAGACGGTTCTCCACGGCCACCATGGCGCCTACGCCATGATCCTGCATCGCCTGCAAGGCCCGTTTGATCGAGTCGTCCGGAGAGCAGGTTACGGGCTCGCGGCGGATGATGGCCGACAGGCTGCTGCTCATCGATTGCTGTTCCGCGCTGGCCTTGGAATAGCCCGCCTGGATCAGGTGCTGGGAGTGTTCGAGCAGGTTGGCGATGCGGCGGGTGCAGAAATCGTGGAACGCCGCGCTCAATTTGGTGAGATGCAGAAAGTCCGTCGCCGCCACGATATAGCAGAACACATCGCTGCCGGCGCGGTAGACGCTGGTGACGGGACGGCTGGCGAGCAGTGCGCCGAGCGGAAAACATTCGCCTTCACCGAGCTCCAGCCAGGCTGGCGCATCCGGCATCTGGCCTGTGACCTGTTCGCCCTGCACCACGCCCTGCTTGATGATGAAAAAGGCGACGGGGTCGTTCTGCTCGGGCGAGAGAATCGCTTCTCCCCTGGCGAAATATGCCAGCGTGGCATGCTGCGCCAGCCACAGCACGTGTTCGCTCTCCATCTGGTCGAATGGTGCAAACTGGCTCAAATGATCGGCAGTGGCCTGAATCAGCGAATTGGTCGCCTCTGACATGGATTTCCTTTTGTCCCGTCCTGGGTTCGGAGACCATTATGGTCAGGTGCCAGACGCTTCTGCAAGGCGCTGGGGCTGCGATTCATCATGCGTCTGTTGGACAGACAATTGCTGATGGGGGCAAAGACAATCCGGCAACCGTTTCCGATAGCCCTTGAACATGGGATTCACAGGGCAAGCCGCCCATAAAAAAGCGGTGGCCGCAGCCACCGCCTTGAGTGCATCTATAAATGCGGGTCAGCTTGAGCGCTTGCGCATGAAGCGAGCCAGTGCCAGACCTGTTCCCAGCAGCAGCAGTGAACCAGGCTCGGGAACGGAGTTGCCGCCGCCAATCGGAGCGAAGCGATCTTCCAGCGTCCAGGCCAGGACATCGGGATTGGCAAACGCGGCACCGGTTCCCGAAGTGAATCCGACGAACGCATTGGTGGTGCCCAGATCAAGTGCCAGATCGCGGGTCAGCGACAGGATCGCACTGGTGGGGCGCACGCCGGAGCGGTTCATGCGGGCCTCCAGCAGATTGGTTGCGCCGTTGTAGTCGACCCATACGCTCCAGATGTCGCCGTTATTCATGTCGGCTTCGGTGACTTCGGCAAGCATGATGGAGCTTACGCTGCCATTCACGTCGATTCCGATGTGGTTGCTGCTGAAATTGTCGCCACCGCCGTTGTTCCAGGTATCGAACTCAATGCCGACGCTGTTGCCAATGCCGAGGTAACCGATTCCGCCGCCAGAACCCCCCACGTTGTTGCTTACAGTCTGCACCACGAACACCAGGCCATCCGCACCCAATCCCAGGCCGTCATGTGCACCGCCTGGATTGGTGAACTGGAACTGGAAAAAGGTGCTGAACGAGGCGTTGGATGCCAGGGAGACCGTGCTGGTTGAGAAGGCGCTGCCTGACTGACCATAGTTGGCGGGCGTGACACGCAGGGCGTTACCGGCTTGCGCGGCATTGCCGTTGAGCGTCAGGCCGCTCACGCTGGAAAAATCGGTGTAATTGATCACGGCGGCGCTGGCCGAACTTGCCAGTACCAAACCGCATGCGGCAGCAGCCAGTTGGTTGAACATTTTCAT
>JAIOJU010000209.1 GCA_019911765.1 Thiobacillus sp. | reverse complement strand
GCGCCAGGCAAAAGCTGGCGGCCTTTCTTGCCTGCGGCCCAGTTCGCCACCCATTTGAGTGAATTCCCGGTGATTTCAACTACGGTGTTGTCGTGCAACTGTGCACGGATCAGCTTGCTGTCCGAATTCAGGACGACAGCTGGCTGCATGTCGCTGACTGGCGCGATATCTCCCAGCGCGTCAGCAATCAATACGTCCCATTCGGCCTTGCTGGCGGGCAGACTGATCTGCTTTTCCGGTCCGCGGTAGCCGTGGCGTAAATCATAGTCTGCAATGCCCTGCCATACGGAAGTATTGGCTGCTTCCTGCTGGCCACGCTTGAGCGTGGTGACAGCCTTGATGCCTGAACTGTAGATCGACTCGCCGTATTTCTCGAACAAGGTTTGCCGCACCATTTCGGCCGCATAGTCGGCTGACACATCGGTTTGCTGGCGGGCCTGGCGGATAACCAGTTTTTGCTTGATGGCTGCCTGCCATGTCGGCTGGTCAATGAACTTGAGCGTGCGCATCCGCTTCAGCACATATTCCTGGCGGGATTTGGCACGTGGAAAATTGACCACCGGGTTGTAGCGCGAGGGTGCTTTGGGCAAACCCGCCAGCATGGCGAATTCAGCCAGCGACAGCTGCTTCATCGGTTTGCCGAAGTAAGTACGTGCTGCGGCCTCAAAGCCGTATGCGCGCTGGCCCAGATATATCTGGTTGATGTACAGCTCGAGGATCTTGTCCTTGGACAGGTTGTGTTCGATCTTCATCGCCAGCATGGCTTCGGACAACTTGCGTGTCAGCGTTTTTTCATTCGACAGGAAAAAGTTGCGCGCCACCTGCATGGTGATGGTGGACGCCCCTTCCTTGGCACCGCCGGACAATACGTTCGAGCCCGCCGCCCGTAATATGCCCAGCGTATCCACTCCGCCGTGCGAGTAAAAGCGTTCATCCTCGGCCGCGATAATGGCCTGCTTCATGTAGTCAGGCACTTTGGTGATGGTGATGAAGGCGCGGCGTTCCTCGCCAAACTCACCAATCAGGGCGCCATCTGCGGTGTAAACGCGCAAAGGGAGCTTGGGTTTGTAGTCGGTCAGCGCCTCCAGCGGCGGCAGGTTAGGGTAGATCAGTGCCGCAGCCAGGCCAGCCAGTGCCGTGCCGACCACACCCAAACTGACAGCCAGCGCCAGTACGTAATGCCACCATTTCGAAAACATCCAGTTCCTTCGAATCAAAGCCTAAAGTTTCCGCCGATTATAGGCGTTAGTGGTGTTGGAAATTGGACACATGTGTTCAACTCTTGCGGTGTGGCAAGGAAAAAACTGTTAAAAACCGTGTGTTGTTGCTAGCATCTACAAACGATAACAAGAAAAAGCGCCAACCCATAGAAGCGTAAAGGAAAACTCTTGCACCTGAATATTAATCTGGACTGGCTGTCTACCAAGGGTCTACCCATCATCGGGCTGGATATCAGCACGACCGCGGTTAAGCTGGTGGAGTTGTCCGATGCCGGCAAAGGCATGCTGCGGGTAGAACGCTATGTGATCGAGCCCTTGCCCAAGGATGCCGTGACAGACGGCAATATCGCCAACCTCGATCAAGTGGCGGATACGCTGCGTACCGCGTGGAAGGAACTTGGTACCCGGGTCAAGCATGTTTCCCTGGCGTTGCCTTCGTCGGCTGTGATCACCAAAAAGATTCTGGCGCCTGCCAGCCTGTCTGGACTCGATCTGGAAAACCAGGTTGAAACCGAGGCCAACCAGGTGATTCCTTTCTCGCTGGATGAAGTGAATCTGGACTTTCAGGTGCTGGGGCCGTCGCCTGCCAGCCCGGACGATGTACAAATTCTGCTGGCAGCCGCCCGCAAGGAAAAAGTTGAAGACCGTGTGGCCGTGGTTGAAGCGGCGGGACTCAAGGCGCTCATCATGGACGTCGAGTCTTTCGCGACGCAAACAGCGTATGAACAGATTGCGCACCTGCTGCCCAATAGCGGTGCAGGCCAGACTGTGGCGATCATCGATGTCGGTGCACAGAACATGCACATCAACATTCTCCATGACAACGAGTCGGTTTACCTGCGCGAACACGGTTTTGGCGGGAACCAGCTCAACAATGAAATTTCCCGGCGTTATGGCATGACCAGCGAAGAAGCCGAGAATGCGAAACGCAAAGGTACGCTTCCCGAAAGCTATGACATTGAAGTGTTGCAGCCTTACAGCGAAACATTGGCAATGGAAATCGGCCGTGCCTTGCAGTTGTTCACGACTTCAACCCAGTACCGCAAAGTGGACCAGATTCTGCTGGCAGGTGGTGGTGCCATGATTCCGGGGATCGATGAGGTCGTCGCCCAGCGTGCCGGCACACCGACCATGGTCGTTAATCCATTTGCCAACATGGCAGTGGGCTCCAAGATCCGGCCGCAGGCTTTGACCGCCGATGCGCCTTCTCTCTTCGTTGCTTGTGGCCTTGCCATGCGGAGGTTTGACCCCCAATGATCCGCATTAACCTTCTCCCCCACCGCGAACTTGCACGCGCCGCACGGCGACGCCAGTTCAATCTGTTGCTTGGCATTGCTGTTGCTGCAGGCGTCGTAGCCGTTGTTTTGGGACACAGCCTGATCGCCGCGCAGCAGTCATCGCAAGATGCACGCAATGCCTACCTCGACCAGGAAATAGCCAAGCTCGACGTCCAGATCGGCGAAATCAAGAAAATCCGCGAACAGACGCAGGCATTGCTGGCGCGCAAGCAGGTCGTCGAAACGCTGCAATCCAACCGTACCGAGGTTGTCCATCTGTTTGATCAAATGATCCGCTTGTTGCCTGAAGGGCTGTATCTCAAGTCCTTCAAGCAGGTGGGTGATGTGGTTACGCTCAATGGCTATACGCAATCGAGCGCGCGTGTTTCTACCCTGATGCGTAACCTGGAAGGCTCCCCCTGGTTTGAATCGACCAGTCTGATCGAAATCAAGGCGGCCACGGTAAATAATCTGAGGGCCAACGAGTTTGTATTAACCGTCAAGCAAACGCGTCAACAGGCAGATGATGCACAAGACAAGGGGGGCAAAGCATGACCCTGGATGATCTCAACAAACTCGATCTGAAAACACTGGCCGATTGGCCGTTGCCGACCAAGTTGGTAGCGCTTGTTTTGCTTAGCGTGGTCATTGTGCTGGCTGGCTGGTGGTTTGACTGGCGCGGCGGCATGGAGCAGCTTGATGTAAGCAAACAGAAGGAAACCGAGTTGCGTGGCGTGTTTACCACCAAAAAGAACCAGGCGATCAACCTGGAGGCCTACAAAAAACAACTGGCAGATATTGAGCAGGCGTTTGGTGCGTTGTTGAAGCAGTTGCCTAACAAGCAGGAGATGGATGCCTTGATTACTGACGTCAACCAGGCAGGTCTGGGACGCGGTCTTCAGTTCGAACTGTTCCGGCCTGAGGCAGAAACCGTGTCCGAGTTTTATGCTGAAACACCGATTCGCGTCAAAGTCACCGGTGGATATCATGATATCGCAGCATTTGTGAGCGATGTCTCCAAACTGTCGCGCATCGTGACTTTGCAGGACATCAGCATGGAGCCCGCCAAAGATGGCGTGATGAACATGGATGCGGTCGTTCGAACCTATCGTTATCTGGACGATGACGAAGTCGTTGCGCAGAAGCAGCAAGCCAAGGAGCAACCGAAATGAAGCGCGTGGCTAGTATCGCGATCATACTGGGCCTGACCGGTTGTGGGATTGGCGGGATGGATGACCTGCAAACCTTTGTCGCCGAAACGGGTAAGGACATGCAGGGCAAAATCGAGCCGTTGCCTGAAGTCAAGGTGTACGAGCCATTTACCTACAATGCGTTCGATTTACCTGACCCGTTCAAGCCGCGGAAGCTTTCCACTGGCGGCGGCGGCGGGATGCAACCTGATTTGAATCGCCCCAAGGAACCACTGGAATCGTTTTCTCTGGAAACACTGAAAATGGTAGGCGCATTGTCCAAACAAGGGTTGATCCATGCGGTGATCAAAACGCCGGATAACGCGATATACCACGTTAAGAAAGGCAATTACATAGGCCAGAATTTTGGTCTGGTCACGCAGATCAGCGATAGCGAAGTGACGTTGCGTGAAATTGTCCAGGATAGCGCCGGGGATTGGTCCGAGCGTATCAGCACCCTGATCTTGCAAGAATAATTTGTAGTACTGAATTTCAAAGAGGCTGACATGAACGCATTGCCGAAAATTGCCCAAAAACTCACCCGCCATCTGTTCGGGATTGTTCTGCTCACTGGTTTGACGTTACCGCTGACGGTGCGTGCCGCCGATGCGCCTCCTACCGGTAATGCGGTACAAAGCGTGGACACGACAACCTTGCCTGGTGGCAAGGTTGTCGTGCGTGTCACTCTCAAAAATGCCTTGAGCGCGACGCCTGCTGGTTTTACAGTGGGCAATCCGCCGCGTATCGCGCTTGATTTGCCTGATACGGGCAATGCAATGGGGCGCAATACGGTTGAAGCCAACCTGGGTCCGCTGTCGAGCGTGAATGTGGTGCAGGCAGGTACACGCACACGTCTGGTATTGAATCTGAATAAATCAGTTGAGTACGATGCCAGTATCGACGGCAAAACATTATTGGTTGCTCTGGGTGATGTGGGCGTGGGGTCGGCTCCGGTAAATGCCAGCCCACGTTTTGCCGAGGCGGCACCAGGCGTAGCGCGTCATAGTATCCGCGACGTGGATTTCCGGCGTGGCGGCGCGGGTGAGGCACGTATCGTGACCACCTTGTCCGATGCGCAGGCCGGTATCAACATTCGCCAGCAATCCAATGGCGTGGTCGTCGATTTCATTGGCACCGAATTGCCGAAGGCGCTACAACGTCGCCTGGATGTTGCCGACTTTGGGACTCCGGTTCAGGTTATTGAAACTTACACGCTGGGCGACAACACGCGCATGGTGATTCAGCCTAAAGGGGGCTGGGAGTATTCTGCCTACCAGACGGACAACAGCTTTATTGTTGAAGTCAAACAGAGCGATGATGCACAAAAGAAAACCGCTGACGGAAAAGTGAAATATGTCGGCGAGAAACTCTCGCTCAATTTCCAGAACGTCGAAGTACGCTCGGTGCTGCAGGTTATCGCAGACTTTACGGGGCTTAACATCATCGCCAGCGATACCGTCGCCGGCAACCTGACCCTGCGTCTGAAGGACGTGCCCTGGGATCAGGCGCTTGACCTCATCATGCAGACCAAGGGCCTGGACAAGCGCCAGAATGGCAACGTGATCTGGATTGCTCCCAAGGATGAATTGCTGACCAAGGAAAAACTGGAGTTCGAAGCCAAATCCGCGGTGGCTGATCTGGAACCGCTGGCTACCGAATATATTCAGCTTAACTACATGCGTGCGGATGAAGCACAAACCATGTTGTATGGTTTTGCGTCCGGTGCCTTTTTGAATTCCGCGACCAATAACACGGTTAACTGCTCGGCCCAGGCGCAGGGTTTGGGTGGGGCGGCCGCAGCACAGGCTTCGCAACAGGGCAAGGGCGACAACGACCAGAAGGTTCTGACCAAGCGCGGTCGCGCAACCTATGAACTGAAAACCAACACGCTGATCATTACCGACACGGCGCGCAAGATTCAGGAAATCCGCGAATTGCTGGCTCGACTGGATGTGCCGGCACGCCAGGTCATGATCGAGGCTCGCGTAGTTGTTGCAACTGATGGCTGGAGCCGCGATCTGGGCGCTCGTTTGGGGTTCCAGATGACCAAGAGTAGAAATGTTTTGGGTCATCAGGTTGGGGGCGCGGGTTCATATCCGAACCCCACAGCGGTAGGTCAGGCGCTGCCCGATACGCTGGGTGCAAGTAACCTTGCGCTTTCCTTGTTGAACTTGGCCAATGGCAACCTTTTGAGCCTGGAGTTGCGTGCACTGGAAGCAGACAACAAGGGCAAGGTGATTTCCAATCCACGTGTGCTGACATCCAATCAGAAACCAGCGGTGATTCTGAACGGCGCACAGATTCCTTATGTCACCACCTCGACTTCTGGCGGCATTGTCACTCAAACAGTGACATTCAAGGACGCTTTCCTGTGTTTGCTGGTTGATCCGCAAATCCTTAACAATGATTCGATTATTCTGACCGTCGAGGTGCAAAAAGACGCGGTGCGCACGATCCCGGAGATTCAGGATTTCCCTGCAATTGATACTAAACGGGTCAAGACTCAGGTACGGGTAAATAATGGTGAGACCCTGGTTCTGGGCGGGATTTTCGATGGCAGTGAGAACTCAAGCGTGAATAAGGTGCCATTGCTTGGCGATATTCCTGTGTTGGGTAATCTGTTTAAAACCACAACCAAGGAAAACAGCAAGACTGAACTGATAATTTTCATTACCCCGCGGATCATTGATGACCGCTTGTCTCTTCGCTAGTTGAATTGGGGTTTGTTCTTTAAAGCGCGGGTTCAGCCCGCGCTTTTTTATTTGTTTGGTAGATAACGCTCCAAGCTGTTCATGTTGCAGCTCTCAATTAGAATGGCGCCATGAGCAAACGAGACAATTTCTTTCTCGTCGGACTGATGGGAGCGGGCAAGACCACGGTGGGCCGCTTGCTGGCCAAACATTATGGCTGCGCCTTCCATGATTCGGACCACGAAATTGAGACCCGTACTGGCGTCAAGATTCCAGTCATTTTCGAGATCGAGGGTGAAGCGGGTTTTCGCAAGCGCGAGGAAAATGCGATTGCCGAACTCTCGGCATTGTCGGGTATCGTGCTGGCCACGGGTGGTGGCGCGGTGTTGTCCGCAGCCAACCGGGAGAATCTGCGAAAAAATGGGCTGGTGATTTATCTGCGCGGCTCGCCCGAGCACTTGTATGAACGAACGCGGCATGACCGGAACCGCCCCTTGCTGCAAACCGAGAATCCGCTCGCCAAACTGCGTGAACTGTACAAGTTGCGCGACCCACTGTACCGGGAAGTGGCAGACATCGTGGTGGATACCGGGCGCCAGAATGTGGCGAACATGACACGTGCCCTGTTTGGCAAGCTGGACTTGCTGAGGAGCGGGCTGCCTCAAGCCGACCAGGCTGACTATTGAGACGGCCAGGTAATGTTTGAACCCGTAAAGTGTTTTTCGCGTCGTCTTGAGTGGACCCGTCCGTTGAGCCGCCTCAACAGGGCGCTGTTTTTAATGGTTATTGATTCGGTCTACCGCACGGTTTTATACAGCCGGGGCAAGTCAGCTTTCAATATCACTTCAAACTTCATCAGGTCGAATCAATAAATGCCGCAAGCTGCCTTTGCCGCACTATTTATTTTGCTGGCAGGGATGGCAACTGCCGCGGATTATCGTGCAGGACCAGGCGATTACCGTGATGCTGTGCACCGCTTGCAGCCAGGTGATCGTTTGTTGCTTGCGCCAGGTGATTACCTGCATGGCCTGGCGTTACACGGTCTGACCGGGCGTGCCGGTGAGCCCATAGTCATTGAAGCGGCCGACTCAGCTGCCGTTCCCCGTTTTATCGCCCGTCCGGGAGCCAACACCATCAGCCTGGTTGATGTGCGTCATCTGGTGGTGCGGCATCTGGAACTGGATGGACGAAATGTGCCGGTCGATGCAGTCAAGGCGGAAGGGCACAGTCGATTTGCCGATTTCATTACGCTTGATCATCTTTATATCCATGGCCATGCCGCATCGCAGCAAAATGTGGGTGTTTCGACCAAATGCCCTGTCTTGGGCTGGCAGATCAAACACAATCGAATCGAACGGGTCGGCACGGGCATGTATTTGGGGGATTCGGACGGCTCGGCTCCATTCGTTGGCGGGATTGTCGAGGGTAACCGGATAACTCGAACACTGGGATATAACCTGCAGATCAAGCACCAGAAAAATCGCCCTGCCGAGCAGGGTGGTCGGCATGACACCGTGATTCGGTACAACATCTTTTCAAAATATGACTCACAGCCGGGCAAGCAGGCGCGCCCCAATGTCCTGCTGGGCCATGGCCCCCTGTCAGGGGCGGGCGGTGAGGACCGCTATCTGCTTTACGGCAACCTCTTCCTGCACAATCCCAGTGAGGCGCTGCTGCAGGCGGAGGGTCGGGTAGCGGTCTATGACAATGTGTTCATCAATGGCGAGGGTGATGCCATTCATATACAGCCGCACAATGATGTGCCGCGCGACATGACGATATTTTCAAACACCGTACTGGCTTCGGGCGCGGGAATCCGGATCCGTCGGGCAGAGGGCTTGCCCTATCGTCAGCATGTGACAGCCAATGTCGTGGCGGCGGATATTCCGGTGCAAGGGGGGAGCATTTCACATAATGTGACACTGCCCTATCGTGCTGATTTTCTGCGCATCCCTGTTTCCCAATTGACCGGGCGATTGCTTGAGCGAAATTCGCCGGTTCGCCGCCTGCCGGTATCGCTGGTGCGTGAATTGGCAGCCTATCCTGATTGGCAGCCCCCCCAATTCGCAGGTGCCCGTGTACCTGCGGCTTTGATGCAAATGCTGAACGCGCCATAACATGCATAACGCTACAGATTCATCTGGCAATCCTCGGGGTCTGTTGTGCCTGGCAGCGCTGCTGTACAGCGCCTTTGTGGTTTACGGCAGCCTGGTTCCGCTGGAGTATCGCGCAATATCGTGGGATGACGCCGTCACGCGGTTCGCTGCCATTCCCTTTCTCAAGCTTGGTATCGGTTCACGCGCAGACTGGGTCGCCAATCTGCTGCTGTTTATTCCGCTGACATTCATGTGGATGGGGGCGCTGTCTGCGGGAGGCAATCGGATTCGGGTTGGGCTTGCCACGCTGGTATTGCTTCCTGCTGCCACAGCATTGAGTCTGGGAATCGAGTTCACGCAGTTGTTCTTTCCGCAGCGGACGGTTTCGCAAAACGATATCTTTGCCGAGTCGCTGGGTGGGTTGATCGGCGTGTTGATCTGGTGGGGAGCAGGCAGCCATTTTGTGAAGTGGTTGCAGTCCTGGCAGCAAACCCATGCCCGGTCTGCACTGGCGGAACGTCTGGCCTGGGTCTACCTGGCGGGGGTGCTGATTTATAACGTTCTGCCGCTTGATTTGACTATCAGTCTGGTCGAAATTTTCCATAAATGGCAGGACGGCAAGGTCAACCTGATTCCGTTTGGGCGTTTGCCTGGCGACCCGGCATACGCATTTTATGAGATTGCGACCGATGCCTTGATCTGGAGTCCGCTCGCCTTGTTGTGGCGATTTGATGGGACGCGCAGCATGGGGCGTGCATGGGGCATGACACTGGCCACGGCAGCCATGCTGGAGTTCATGCAACTGTTCGTTTTCTCACGCATCAGTGATGTAACAGACCTGTTCACGGCTGCGTTGGGT
>JAIOJU010000208.1 GCA_019911765.1 Thiobacillus sp. | reverse complement strand
TAGCTGATGGTGCCGTTGACCGCGCGATCACGACCGCGACCCTCCACCGGCTGTGGCGGCAGTGGTGCACGCCCGGGTTCGTCGGAAAACACCGTCAGCACGCCCTTGGGTATCCCCCGCTTGCGTAGCCGCTTGCGCATTACCGAGGCCAGCGGGCACATCGAGGTTTTCGCGATGTCGGCGATCCGGATGCGGGTGGGATCGAGCTTGTTGCCCGCGCCCATACTGGAGGCGACGCGCAAACCCCGTTCGACGCTGCTGGCGACCAGCGCGACCTTGCAGTTGAGCGAATCGATGCAGTCGATGACGTAATCAATGTCCCCCGGCACGATGTCGGCCACGGTTTCCGGAATCAGGAATTCGCGGATCACCGTCAGTTCACACGCCGGGTTGATATCGCGAACCCGTCCCGCTATCAACTCGGCCTTCGATTGCCCCACCGTGGACAGCAAGGCGGGCAACTGGCGGTTGATATTGGAGAGGGCGACCACATCGTGGTCGATGAGGGTCAGCCGCCCCACCCCGGCACGCGCCAGCGCTTCGGCACAATACGAGCCTACGCCCCCCAATCCAGCCACCAGCACATGCGCGCTGGCAAGGCGCGCCTGCTCATCGGGTTCGAGCAGAATCCGGGTGCGTTCAAATTGCGGCGGCTGTGCTGCATCCATCGGCTAAAATCCCTTCATGGTGAAATGGCTGGTGACTCTTGTTCTGGCGTTGATGATACTGGGGCTGCTCACGCCCTGGCTCCAGCGACTGGGTCTGGGCCGTCTGCCCGGCGATATGCGGATCAAGCACAAACGCGGGCTATTCTACTTCCCCTTTACCAGCGTGATTTTAATGTCGCTGGCCCTTTCGCTACTTGCCTATTTACTGGGTCGATGAACAAAGCCTTTATCAAGGAAACCGATGCTCCGGATGACGACGAGGAGGCCGTTGCCGCGCCGGCCCTGCCAGCCGGGTCCAAGAACTACATGACGCCTGCGGGCTACGCACAGCTAGACAGCGAGTTTAACCAGTTGTGGAAAGTTGAACGTCCCAAGCTGGTGGAAACGATTTCCTGGGCAGCCAGCAACGGCGACCGCTCGGAAAATGGCGACTACATCTATGGCAAGAAGCGCCTGCGCGAGGTTGACCGCCGCATCCGCTTCCTGTCCAAGCGCCTGGAACACGCCGAAGTCGTTGACCCGGCCACGCGCGAGGCGACCGACCAGATATTCTTCGGCGCTACCGTCACTGTCGCGGATCCAGATGGAAATGAATCGACCTACGCCATCGTCGGCCTCGACGAAGCCGATGCCGGACGCGGGCGCATTGCCTGGATTTCCCCCATGGCACGCGCCCTGCTCAAGGCGCGTGAAGGCGACACGGTGCGCGTCCAGACACCGGAAGGCCGGCGTGAAGTGGAAATTGTCGAAGTGCGCTATCAGGCCATCGATTATTGAGACGGCCAGGTAATGTTTGAACCTCTTGATGTTTTTCACGTTTTCCCTGGGTTGGTCTGTCCATTGGGCCGTCTCAATAAAACGCGGTTTTTAATGCTTATTGATTCGGCCTCCCGCGCTGTTTCATCCCCCCTCGGCAAACCAGGCTTCTGTGCCACTTCAAACTTCATCAGGCCGAATCAATAAGTAAACTGTGACAAAATGAAGTCGGCCGTGGTGCGCATTCAAGCGCTACACCGCACCCTGCACCAGACCATTCGATTATCACGAGGTAATGCCATGCGCCCCATCCCTCTCGGTTTGAGCCTGATCATCATCGCCACGCTGTCTGCCTGTGGCGATTCCTCCACTTCCGGCGACAAGGCGCAGACAGGCCCTGCGACCGCCTCCGCGCCAGGCCCCTGGGATACCCTGGCCGCGCTGCCCCCCGAAGACCAGCCTTACGGCCTGGACGTCTATACGGAGAAATGCCAGAGCTGCCACGGCAATCTGGGGCAGGGGGTCGACAAGAACCCGCCGATCAAAGGACTGACGTCTACCGCCCTGCAATTGAAATTGCTTGATTACCGCGCGGCAAAATCTCAAGGGAAAGCCGATTTGAGCGATGCGGAAATTGCCGCTGTTGCGATCTACGCTGGAGAATAAATTTGCGCCAGGCCTGCATTTCAGCGCGGCACCTGATTTGAAAAACCAGGGCCTGTTCACACTGATTTCACGTGAAATTAGCGTGATCAGGCCCTAGTTCAACGCGCTGGCCAGCTTGCGGCGGTACTGACCCACCAATGGGTCGCCGGCCAGCAGATCAAAGACCGACAACAGCGTTTTGCGGCCAATGTCATCTTCAAAAGTGCGGTCTCGGCGGATGATTTCCAGCAGTTGATCCATCCCGGCTTCGTAACGTCCTGCGGCCACATGCAGATTGGCCAGTTTCAGCCGCGCCTCAAGATCATTCTCATTATTCGCCACGCGCACATTCAGCGCAGCCTCGTCTTCGCCCACCTCACCCATGAATTGCAGTCGCGCCCGCAATTGAGCCACGCGCGGATCGGCATCGTCCGTCAGATTGCCAAGCAAGCGGCGCGCCTCATCTGCCTCGCCCAGGTCCAGCATGATCTCGGTCGCATCCAGGCGGACACCGACATGCGCAGGGTCCAGTTTCGAGGCCTCGGCCAGCATTTGCAGTGCACCCGACATATCGCCCGCCGCACGCAAACCCGCAGCCTGGCCACGCATGTCCTCAGCCGGGCTGGGCAGGAGGCGATCCAGAAACACACGCACCTCGTCTTCAGGCAACGCGCCCGAAAACTCGTCGACCGGCTCGCCATTGATGAAGGCCTTGACGCTGGGAATGCCGCGCACGCCATAGCGCGTGGCGAGTTCCTGGTTGTCGTCTGCATTGACCTTGGCGAGCAGAAACTTGCCGCCATATTCAGCCGCCAGTTTTTCCAGAATGGGCTTCAGCGATTTGCACGGCCCGCACCAGGGCGCCCAGAAATCGACCACCACCGGTCGATTTCCGGATTCCTCAAGAACGTGTTGCTGGAAATCGGCGAGGTTAACGTCGAGATCAAAATCGGACATCACAGGCTCCGGGAAAACGCATCAGCCACACGCAAACCATCACAACCCATAGTGTGTATCGATGCGGGATGTCGAAATCGTTTCTCGCATTGCATAACCTGGCTCAACATAACCTCCACCACCTTCAACTACTCGACCGTCATCAAAATATACCTTCAGGTGATACGCATTTTCTCCACCCGGAAAAAAAGCGAGCGTCTGAATTTGATTTGGCATGAGGTTGTGTATTTCTACTGAACCATGTTCATGTGTGAGAACGAGTTTATTGATTGTTAGCTTGGAAGTGTTTTTTGCTTCCACGACTACGGCATGTATTCCTGGCCTGGCTTCCGACATCAGAAAAGCGCCCGCGATCAGACCCAAGAATAGGAATATGGCTGCGCAAACAACACGAAAGACCCAGCGCGTCATGGAGCCAAATTAAATCTGCCGTGCCAGTTCGGCCGCCATGCCCGTATAGGATCCCGGTGTCATCGTCTTCAGGCGGGCCTTCTCAGTATCGGGAATCGACAGCCCGTCGATAAAGACATGCAGCGTCTCGCGGTTGATGCCGCCCTTGCCGCGGGTCAGTTCCTTCAGTTGCTCGTAGGGGTTGGCCACGCCGTAGCGGCGCATCACGGTCTGGATCGGTTCGGCCAGCACTTCCCAGTTGCCATCCAGATCCGCGGCCAGTGCGGCCGGATTGGCTTCGAGCTTGTTCAGCCCGCGCAGACAGGACTCATAGGCCAGCAGGCTGTAGCCAAAGCCGACGCCCATGTTGCGCAGCACGGTGGAATCGGTCAGGTCGCGCTGCCAGCGAGAGATCGGCAGCTTTTCGGCCAGATGACGCAGCATGGCGTTGGCCAGCCCGAGATTGCCTTCGCTGTTCTCGAAATCAATCGGGTTGACCTTGTGCGGCATGGTGCTGGATCCGACCTCGCCCGCTTTCACCTTCTGCTTGAAATAACCGAGCGAGATATAGCCCCAGACATCGCGATTCAGATCGATGAGGATGGTGTTGGTGCGGGCGATGGCATCGTACAACTCGGCCATTGCGTCGTGCGGCTCGATCTGGATGGTGTAGGGGTT
This sequence comes from Thiobacillus sp., assembly GCA_019911765.1. Taxonomy (GTDB): domain Bacteria; phylum Pseudomonadota; class Gammaproteobacteria; order Burkholderiales; family Thiobacillaceae; genus Thiobacillus. Next base: position 6,000 of record JAIOJU010000208.1, on the reverse strand, counting down.
GAAGCTCAGCCCCAGGCCGGTCACAAACTCACGGGCGAAATGTTCCCAGTCGATGTCGGGATACGCCGACAGATGCGCGTTGTAGTTGCCAACTGCGCCGTTGATTTTTCCCATCAGGTCGATTGCACCGATGGCATCCCAGGTGCGGCGCAGGCGATAGACGACGTTGGCAATTTCCTTGCCAACGGTGGTGGGCGACGCCGGCTGGCCGTGGGTGCGCGACAGCATCGGCAACTCGGCAAACTCGTGCGCCAGGCCGGTAAGCCGGTCGATCAGCTTTTCCAGCGCAGGCAGCAGCACGCCGTCGCGCGCCCCTTTCAGCATCAGGGCATGCGACAGGTTGTTGATGTCTTCCGAGGTGCAGGCGAAGTGGATGAATTCCGAGACGGCAGCAATTTCGGCATGGGCACTGGTTTTTTCCTTGAGGAAATATTCCACCGCTTTTACATCGTGATTGGTGGTCGCCTCGATCGCCTTGACGCGCTCGGCATCGGCTACCGAGAAGTTGTCGGCAATGCCATCGAGCAGCGCGATGGCATCGGCCGAAAAGGCGGGTACTTCGGCAATCGCGGGTTCGCCCGCCAGGGCTTTCAGCCATTCAATTTCGACGATGACACGATATTTGATCAGCGCATATTCGCTGAAGAAGTCGCGCAGCCCCGCAGTCTTGCTGCCATAGCGGCCATCGAGCGGAGAAAGGGCAGTCAGTGCGTTGAGTTCCATCATGTCATCCCGTGAGTTCGGTTATTCAGTTGTTCATTGAGTCGATCAGCTGTGCTAAACAGACCGCCTGTCACGTACGGCCTGCGCCAGCGTACCGCTGTCCACATATTCCAGTTCGCCGCCCACCGGCACGCCGCGCGCCAGCCGGCTGACCTTGATGCCGCGCGCCTTCAGCAGTTCGCCGATGGTGTGCGCGGTGGCTTCGCCTTCAGGGGTGAAGTTGGTCGCCAGCAGCACTTCCTCCACCACGCCGTCGAGTGCCCGGCTGATCAGCCGGTCGAGGTGTATCTCGCGCGGCCCAATACCATCGAGCGGACTCAGCCGCCCCATCAGCACGAAGTACAGACCGCTGTAACTTTGCGTGGCTTCCATCATGTTGAAGTCGGTCGGCATTTCAACCACGGCCAGTTGCCGCTTGTCGCGACGCGGGCTCTCACAGACTTCGCACACTTCCGCTTCGGAAAAATTGTTGCACAACCGGCAGTGGTGCAGATGCGTCAGCGCATGATTGAGCGCCCCTGCCAGCTGTTCGGCGCCCTGACGATCACGCTGCAGTAAATGATAGGCCATGCGCGCCGCCGACTTGGGGCCGACCCCAGGCAGCACACGCAAGGCGCTAATCAGATGTTCCAGCGCAACCGGTTGCATGATGCCGGCCTCAGAACGGCAGCTTCATCCCAGGCGGAATCGGCAGGCCAGCGGTGACGCTGCCCATTTTTTCCTGCACGGTGGATTCGACCTTGCGCACCGCATCGTTCACCGCAGCCGCCACCAGGTCTTCCAGCATTTCCTTGTCGTCACCCATCAGGCTCGGGTCGATGGTGATCCGGCGCACATCGTATTTGCAGGTCATGATGACCGTGACCATGCCGGCACCGCTCTGCCCTTCGATTTCGATCTCGGCCAGCTTGGCCTGCATCTTGGCCATGTTCTCCTGCACCTGCTGGACCTGCTTCATCATGTTGCCGATGCCGCCCTTCATCATGTTGATTCTCCTAATGGCTGTATGGAAGTCGCGTCGATCTGGCCACCGAACTGGTCGACCAGCTCACGCACAAATGGGTCTGATTCGATGGCGGCCACGGCCTCGGCCTGGCGCGCGTCCTTGATGCGTGTGCGCACCTGCTGCGGCGTCTGCTCGGCGGCTGCGCCGATCTCGAATGTCACCGCGAGTGTTGCACCATATTTGTCGCGCAGTGCTGCCACCAGCTTGTCCTGATACGCGCGATCGAGCAGATGTTTGTGTGCCTCCCCCACGCGCAGCGTCACGGCTTCACCCGTCTGCGACACCAGTTCACTGTGGTCGGCCAGCATTTTGGCCATGCCGCCGAGACGCAGTTCGGCCACAACGGCAAGCCAGTCCCAGGCGGCAGATGGCGCAGGTTCACGGGCAACCAGCACGGGTTCGGCTGGTTCGGCATTGGCCAGGGCAACCGGTTCAGCCGCAGCTTCGGCAATTGGCGCAGGAATGGGGGCAGCTGACGCTGGCACAGGCGCAGTGGCTACCTGCTCAGTTTGCGCTGGCGCGGCCCGAACCGTTGCTGGGGATGCTGCCGGCACCGCACGCACCGTAGCATTCGTCGTATCGGGGGCAAACGCCAGCATGCGCAACAGCGTCATGCAAAAACCGGAAAACTCATCCGGTGCAAAGGGCAGGTCACGACGGCCATTCAAGGCAATCTGGTAATACAGCTGCACGGTTTCCACATCCAGCCGGGCGGCTGCGGCCTGCATCCGGTCAGCGTCAGCCGTGGTTTCCACGGCGTTCGGCGCGTGCAGCATCAAGGCCAGCTGTGTCAGCAGATTGCCCAGGTCCTGCAGCGCCGCATCAAAGGCAATGCCGCGCTCGGCCAGTTGCCGCGCCTGATCCAGCAACGCATCGCCATCCTGCGCCGCCAGCGCATCCAGAATGTCGAACAGGTAATCGCGCCGCACGGTACCGAGCATGGCTTCGACCGCAGCCGCCTCCACCTTGCCACCACCGTAGGCAATCGCCTGATCGGTAAGCGACAACGCGTCGCGCATGCTGCCCGCCGCGGCCCGTGCCAGCAGATTCAACGCAGCCGGTTCGCTGGCGACGTGTTCCTGTTCCAGCACTTCACCCAGGTGTTGCGCCACCAGCGCGGGCGGCATCGGTTTCAGATTGAACTGCAGGCAGCGGCTCAACACCGTCACCGGAATTTTCTGCGGATCGGTGGTGGCAAGAATGAATTTCACATGGGCCGGCGGCTCTTCCAGCGTTTTCAGCATGGAATTGAAGGCCGGCTTCGACAGCATGTGCACTTCGTCGATGATGTAGACCTTGTAGCGCCCCACTGTCGGGGCGTACTGCGCGTTATCGAGCACCTCGCGCATATTGTCGACGCCGGTGTTCGACGCCGCATCGAGTTCAAGCAGGTCGACAAAACGGCCTGCATCGATCTGGGCACAGGACGAACAGGTGCCGCAAGGGGTGTTGGTGACGCCGGTTTCACAATTGAGACACTTGGCCAGAATCCGCGCCAGCGTGGTCTTGCCCACTCCGCGCGTGCCGGTCAGCAGATAGGCATGGTGCAACCGTCCCTGCGTCAGCGCGTTGGACAGCGCCTGCACCACATGCTCCTGTCCCTTGAGGTCGGCAAACGCGCGCGGCCGCCACTTGCGCGCGAGCGCAAGAGCGGGTGCTGCGGAATCGCCGAAAAGATCAGTCATGGGTAGTTAAATAGGCGGGAACCATTCCGGGCGGCTATCCGGTGGAGGCAAGGCGTCGCGACGCAGACAGTACCGTAAGTACGGCAAGGCGCGAACAACGTAGCATCCGTCGGATAGCCGCCTGGAATGGCGAGCCAGAACCCCGGCACTGGCATCAGTCGCTGTGGCTGCTTCCTTCCGGACCTGACCCGATTCACGACCTAACCATGCGGGGAGGCCCGCCTCGCGCATTTTAACCCGGAAGCGGGTTTATTCCTCATCCGCCGGTACGGCCAGGCGGCGTTTTTTCACCGCATCGGCCAGCATCCGCAGCAGCGGAACGGTGTCATCCCAGCCAATGCAGGCATCGGTGATCGATTTGGCATATTCCAGCGTCTGGCCCTCGACCAGGTCCTGGCGACCGGCATTCAAATGACTCTCGACCATCGCACCGATGATCCGGCTGTCACCGCCGGCCACCTGCGTGGCCACATCGGCGCCGACATCGATCTGGCGCTGGTACTGCTTGCTCGAATTGGCATGCGAGAAATCGATCATCAGTTGCGGACGCAAGCCCGCAGAAGCCAGTTCGCCACAGGCCAGATTCACGCTCGCCGCATCGTAGTTGGGGGCCTTGCCGCCGCGCAGGATGACGTGAGTGTCTTCATTGCCGGAGGTGCTGAACACCCCGACGTGGCCCGATTTGGTGATGGAGATGAAATGATGGCGTGCGGCGGCGGCCTTGATTGCATCGACCGCGATGCGCAAGCTGCCGTCGGTGCCGTTCTTGAACCCGACCGGGCAGGACAGACCGGACGCCAGCTGGCGGTGTGACTGCGATTCCGTTGTGCGCGCGCCAATCGCGCCCCAACTCACCAGGTCGGCGATGTATTGCGGCGAGATCAGATCGAGGAACTCGGTGGCACAGGGCAGGCCGATCTCGTTGATTTCCAGCAGCAGCTTGCGCGCCAGCCGCAGACCTTCGTTGATGTCGAAGCTCTCGTCGAGATGCGGGTCGTTGATCAGGCCCTTCCAGCCCACCGTGGTGCGCGGCTTTTCGAAATACACGCGCATGACGATGATGAGATCGTGCGCCAGTTCGTCAGCCAGCGGCTTCAGCCGCTTTGCATAATCCAGCGCCGCTTCCGGGTCGTGAATCGAGCACGGGCCGACGATGATGAACAGACGGTCATCGGCGCCGCGCAGCACGTCATGAATGGCGCTGCGCGCATGCGCCACGTGGGCATGCACGGCTTCGTTGGCGCGCAGTTCGCGCATAACCTGCATGGGGGCAAGCAATTCGCCGCTTTGCTCGATGCGGGTGTCGTCGGTTCGGGTGACGGTCATATTCAGGCTCCGTAAGGGTGTTGGGACCCGCTGCGGCTTAAACAAAAAACCGCCAGCAGGCTGGCGGTTTCGTTAAGGCTCTGCTGTTCGTCTCAGCGCCTCCCGACCGCCTGGGGCGTGGGATAAAAGCTGCTAAAAAAGAACAACGTAGCCAAGTTCATGCGTGCCAGTCTATCAAAACCTGCCGACCCGCGCCAATCGTCCGTGAGCAAGCCAGGGCCAAACCATGATATTCACCCTGGCTACACCCTATAATCAACGTAAAACAAGGGAGGATGGATCAGCATGGTGGATATCAACACAGGCAGCCCGGATACCGAATCGGAACACCGGCGCGACAGACGCTTCCAGGTCTCGCAAGCAGCCATCATCACCCAACCGGGGCATATCGAAATCGCCTGCGAAATACGTGATTTCTGCCTGGGCGGCCTGTTCCTCAAATTCACCAACCCGGAGGCCGCGATTGCCTCACTGGCCAAACGTGCCGACGCTGCAGTGGAAATCGTCTTTACCCCGGCCTCGAGCGACACCACCCAAACCTTCCGCATCCCCGCGCAGCTCAAACGCCTGAGCCCGCTCGGTATCGGTGTTTCGTTTTCCAAACATCCCGTCGACGCCTTGCGTGCGCTGCAGAAATTGCGCATGGCCAGACACCGTCAACGGCTGGCTGACTTGCCCGAGTCCGGCGCCCACCCCCAGCTGCGGGACGCCAGCACCACGCTGCTAAGCGAAACCCTGCTTCAGGTTCACGACCAGATGATGCGCGTACTGGGCGACAAGCTCAGCGCAGCGGCCATACAGGCCAGCGGCATCACCGAGCACAGCGGCCTGCTGAGTGCAGTGCAGGAATTCAACAAGCATGCAGCCGCTGTCCAGGGCCGCTTTGTGCAGCAAATCCTGGATGCACTGAAGCATGCCCGTCCGGTACAGACCCAGGCCACCCGTGACACATCGGATGGCGGCCTGGCGCTGGTCGATGAACTCGATTTTGAAGACTGGCTGTCGACCTCATCCGAAGCGCACAAGCTGGAAGAGCAGTTCCGTGAACAACTGATCGACATCGAACCGCGCATTGGACAACTGTTCGGCTTTTCCTGCGACCAGAGCAACAATCCATTTGGCCCGGCGGTCATTGGCCACGCGTACCGCAGCGCACTGGAAGACGTGCCGGTCATTGCGCGCGCACGGCAAATCGCCTATGCCACCCTGCGCGATGTGCTGGCCGACCAGCTTGCGCCGCTCTATGCCGAACTGCTGGCC
>JAIOJU010000002.1 GCA_019911765.1 Thiobacillus sp. | reverse complement strand
GGGGGTAGGCGAAGCACTGGTGTCCTGCCTCGACGCGAAAGGCCGTCCCGGCGTGGTCGAGCGCGCCTTCATCGTGCCGCCACAGGGTCAGATCGGCCCCATCACCGCAGCGCAACGCCAGCACCTGATGCAGACTTCGCTGGTGGCCGGCGCCTACGACAAGGCCATCGACCGCGAATCCGCCTACGAAACCCTGAAGGCACGTGCAACCCAGGCCGCCGAGGCCGCCGCCGTGCAGGCGCAGGAAAAACAGCCAGCCAAAGCCGCCGCAAATGGCGGTGGCCTGCTTGAAGGATTGCTGGGGGGGAAACGGCCGCCGCCAGGGCGTAGCGGAAGCGATGGTGAAATCCGCGGCCCGTTCCATCGGCAGCCAGGTGGGCCGGTCGATCATTCGGGGGGTGCTGGGCAGCCTGTTCGGCGGCAAACGCTAGGGCCTGTTCACACTAATTTCACGCCTGCGGCCCTGGTTTTGACTTTCATCCCTCTCATCCCCACCTAAAACCGAGGCTGAAGGGGAATATAGCCAAAACCAGGTCAGCCATGACCGTGCGGTTAAAGGGCTTGAGTTACACCACTCATTTACGCCGCCTTACTACTGCAGCTACCGCCAGCAATCCAAAACCAAACAACAAGGACGTCTGAGCCTCCGGAACCGCACTGACATTAAACGATTGTGTTGTGCTGCTGTAAGAGAAGTCAGAATCGTAAGACGAGCTTTGTGAATAAACCAAGCCACGTGTATCCGACGTATCAAAGCCTGCCATTACAATCCCGGACGACCCTAAGCTCTGGTACTTTAGCTGAACCAAGTTGAGTTGCGCGCTGGCCTGGCAGCCGACAGCAGCACAAATTCCCGGTGTATCTCCAGACAGATTCCCAGTAACCCAGAAATTGGGGTCGTCGTAGTAACTTATGTAACTTAACGTACTGTAGGCACCGCCAGCCAGCAAGTCAGCAGTCGTCATGAACAAGGATAAATCACCACCCTGGGAATAATTTAAGCTGGCGGGCACCGGAGTCACCTTATCCAGAAATAGTGTGACAGGATGGGCTGTCTCAGTAGCGCTATAGTTGCTTGCAACCTGCATCCACAAATAGCCGTTATACGCTGTGTTCTGCTCCCCTCCGATGTCGGTTTGGCCAGACGGGGCTACGAGGTCATATCGTACCAACCAGTTCCACCGACCACTTGGCACGTCAACCATCTGAAAAGCACTCGCTGTCCCAGAATCATATGAGCCCGAATAATCAACCGCACAAGTTCCTGACGCGATGCAGGACTGGATGGTTGCAGGAAGCTCGGAAACGGTTACAGCCTTGGCTGAAAATGAAAATACCGACAAACTCAAGAACAGGACAGACGCTACCGGAAATGTACGCATCACTACTCCCCCTTTGTTATTAGAACGTTATGATCGTTCTCCGGGACGCACTTCTCTGAGTGGGTGCGCCTCACTATTTATCGCTCACACCTTATTACGCCGTCCCGCCCACCGTCAACCCATCAATCCGCAGCGTCGGCTGCCCCACCCCCACCGGCACGCTCTGTCCTTCCTTGCCGCAGGTGCCCACACCGCTGTCCATCTCCATGTCGTTGCCGATCATGCTCACACGGGTCAGCACTTCGGGGCCGTTGCCGATCAAGGTGGCGCCTTTGACCGGGTAGGTGATCTTGCCGTTTTCGATCATGTAGGCCTCGGCAGCGGAGAAGACGAACTTGCCGCTGGTGATGTCGACCTGGCCGCCGCCGAAGTTGACGGCGTAGAGGCCGTTCTTCACCGAGGCGATGATTTCGTGCGGGTGCTTGTCGCCGCCGAGCATGAGGGTGTTGGTCATGCGCGGCATGGTCAGATGTGCGTAGGACTCACGGCGGGCATTGCCGGTGGTCGGCATGCCCATCAGGCGGGCGTTCATCATGTCCTGCATGTAGCCGGTGAGGATGCCGTCCTCGATCAGGGTGGTGCGCTGGGTGGGATTGCCTTCGTCGTCGATGTTGAGCGAGCCGCGGCGCAGCGGGATGGTGCCGTCGTCGATGACGGTGACGCCCGGTGCGGCGACGCGTTCACCAATGCGCCCGGAAAACGCCGAACTGCCTTTGCGGTTGAAGTCGCCTTCCAGGCCATGGCCTATCGCTTCATGCAGCAGGATGCCGGGCCAGCCGGCGCCGAGGACGACGGTCATGGTGCCGGCCGGTGCGGGGCGGGCGTCGAGGTTGACGCTGGCCTGATGCACAGCCTGACGCGCGTATTGTTCGAGGATGTCGTCGGTGAAGTAACTGTAGTCGAAGCGACCGCCGCCGCCGCCGGAACCCTGCTCGCGGCGTCCATCCTGCTCGGAGATCACCTGCAGCGACAGGCGTACCAGCGGGCGCACGTCCGCCGCCAGATGGCCATCGGAGCGGGCGACATAAATCACTTCATATTCGGAGGCAAGACTGGCCATCACCTGGATGACGCGCGGGTCCATGGCGCGGGCTTTTTTCTCCAGCCGTTCCAGCAGGGTGACCTTGGCTGCATCGTCCAGACTCGCC
>JAIOJU010000207.1 GCA_019911765.1 Thiobacillus sp. | reverse complement strand
GCGTGGTGAGCATGTCCCGTCCGGTATAGGTTTCTGGCCCACCCGCCCCTGCGCTGAAAAATTCGCGCGACATCTTCTTGGCGTGCTCGATATCTTTTGTATTCTCAAACCGGGTTTTAACCTTGGGGTTCATCAAATGTGCATCAACGGCATCATCAACGAGCCGCGCGATGCCCTCAGCACCACCCAGGCGCTCATACAGTGTTGTAGCCATGGGGCTTTCTCCTTTCGTATCCGGGCTGGATGACAAGGCGTTTGCGGCTGCAGCCCAAAGCCACACATGCCAGGCGCCCGCATCTTCATTGATGCGATTGCTCTATTTGAAGCCATGAATGCCGACCCATGCCCAACCTGTCCGTTGAGGGAAGCCAAGTGCTCTCGGGAAAGCGGACGCCTGTCCAGTAATCAAACTGGCCACGGCCTGGCCGAACTGTCATGACACAACACTGAAATTAACCAGTGGCCTCTTTATAGGCCATCACAGGCATCCTGCCCGCTCCATGCCGCACGACGAGATCTGCCAGTTCGCACGCCTGGGCCGCAATCTGGAACGCGACGTGATACACACCGTCAAGGCAGTCAACCCCGATGCGCTGAGCCAGTACGAACTGCATCGGCTGATCGACGAGATACAGATCGGCCTGGCCGGCATCGATGAGGCGATGCGGGAAACCTACTTCGCCTGACAGCAGCGTCAGGCAGCAAGGACGCGGCAGCTTGAGTGCGGTTTATCTGAACCGATACTCGGCACTCAGCCAGCCGCTGCGTCCTGCCAGCGGATAGACCGCATAGCGATCGGCTGTGATGTTGCTGCGCACGGCATATGTATAGTAATCCTCATCGAACAGGTTGCTGACTGCTGCGGCCCATATCCACCCACCCATCCGATGCTCGATGCGGGCATCGACAACGGTATACGCTGGAATACGCACACCCAGGGTGTTCGATTCATCGTTATCCATGTACTGGCGGCTGACATGATTTGCGCTGACGGTCACTTTGGTTACCGCGCTGGCCTGCCATGCCAGGTTGAGCGCGACTTTGTGGCGCGGCACCAGTGGCACGTCCTTGCCATCCAGATCGACGCCGTTGTAATTGCCAGCGGTGAAACGCGCGAACGCCAGCGTGTATGCACCGCTCAGCTGAAGTGCCTGCCAGCTTGTGCGCGCTTCCAGTTCCAGCCCGTAGCGCTGCAGGGGCGGCAGGTTGGTATTGCCGATCCCGGCGCTGTAGGGGTCGAGATGAATTTCATCCTTGACCCGTGCGGCATACAACGCGGCACGCCCTCCCCGTCTGGCGCCGCCGGTTTCCCAGCCCAGTTCGGCATCCAGTGCAGTCTGCGGCTTGAGAAACTGGAACTCATGGTTCCAGCTTGCATTGGTCTCGTAAATCTCGTCTACGGTGGCAAAACGGAAACTGCGCCCGGCTTTGGCATAGAGTGAACCCGTGGCCGATACGCGATAACGCGCACCCAGTTCCCATGCGTATTCCCGCTCGTTCTGATCGCCGGACAAGGCGCCGGAACCAAAGGCACCACCGGGCGCGGAAGGATCGTAGATATCGCGTGCGCGGATCGAAAACTGTTCGGTCCGCGCACCGGTATTGAGCACCACATCAGGGCTGACCGTGAACTGATCCTGTACATACACGCCGATGCTGCGCTGGGTGGCGCTGACGTGATTGACCGGCTGATGGATATTGCCGGGCGCGTTGGATAGCCGGGTCCCGTACTGCCAATGGTTGATATCCACGCCGGTGATCAGCGTATGCTTCGCCAGATTGAACCGGGCGCGCGGCGACAGGCTGAACATGTCGAGATCGCTTTCACGGTAATCCGGAAAGCCGCCAAAATCGAAATACGCAGCCTGTGCCTTGTTGCGGTAGCCAAAATCGAAGGTGGCATCGTGCTCGCCCAGATTGAAGTTGCCGGTCAGTCCGGCCTGCCAGCCCTGGCGGTCTGCCCAGTCCAGCGGCGTGCCCGTGCCTTTCGGGTCATTTGCGAGTTGATTCAGGCCGATGCTGGGCTGTATCAGGCGCGACCCGGGCAGCCGGATGTTCTGGGTGTCTGCGCTGAATTTCAACACCCATTCAGCCTGGTCCAGTTTCCAGCGCGCATCACCGTAGAGGCTGTCCTGACGATTCTGGTTGTTGTCGCGAACCCCATCGGAGCGATAACGATTGGCTGCCAGCGTCAGGCCCAGGTCCTTGCCCGGCAAGGTGCCGTATGCCTGCACCTCCTGCGTATCGAAGCTGCCGACGCGCGCGCGCAGGCCGG
>JAIOJU010000206.1 GCA_019911765.1 Thiobacillus sp. | reverse complement strand
ACCCTGTCTTCTGGTCCCGTAAACAGGTCTCGCGCCGCTTGCCATAGATCAATTAAGGATTCTGCATGCCCCCTCTCGGGCGGCATGAATCCCCACACGCCTGTTTGTGGATGCCTCCGATGTAGCCCGGTGGCATTGAGCAAAGTCTCATAAAGTCCTCGCTCTGCGGGAAAGCCTTCGATGCCCAGGCTTTCCTCTCCCTCATTGCTGAGCATGCGGTGCAGAAGATCTCGTCGCGCTTTCACGCTATTGCTCGACAAGTTGTCGCGATTGACCAATTCACTCCAAACATGCGGAGCTTTGCTGTAAATATCGTCGGCCAACTCGCTAGCGAGAGGCGAAAGGCTAGATGCGGCGCGCGCCTGAATCTCTCCGACATGCCATTTGGCGACCGCAGCGGCCGCCCGCAGCTGCTCCTCGAGGTTGGAGCGGGTAGCGGAAATTCGCGCGGCCACTTCGCGACGGGCAACAGAGTCACCTTCGAGCTCGGGCCTCGCCTGCACAGCCTGAAGCGCGAGCAGTTCGATTCCTAAATCCGAAATCCTTGCGTAATTAGCTGGCATTCCAACAACTACAGGCCAAGGCCGGATCCTGGACACTTGGGCGCATTTGCGAGATGCAGTCCTAATGTTGGTTTCTCTGTCCGGGAGCGCTAGCAGGAACAAACCGAACTCCCCTTTCCGCGGGGCATATTCCTCGGCGAGCCGCTCCGCTTCCTCTAGGCGGCATAGGGCAACATCCATCCAGCGCAGCGTTCCGGTCTCGTAGTAGTGGCGTTTTGCGATAGCCGGATAGAGATTGGCCAAACGGCTCAAAGCATCGAAATCGACGCCAGGCAGAGAAGCCCTGGCATGCGAAATGGCCGCCTCGATATCGAAGTCGCTTCCCTCAAATACAGACCAAGCCCCGATATGCTTTTTGAACAAAACAACACGCCACTTTGCGAGTTGCTCTAGCGACGCCACAACCTCGGTGTGTTGCTTGGGATCGAAGATGGAAAGCAGAACGCTTTCCTCGGCAGCCAACCCGGAGCCATTTCTAAAAAGGTCAATGACCGCGATACTCTTAATGATGGCGACATGGAGCGCGTCCGCCCCCTTCGCTTCGGCGCGCTCGACGGCGTCTACAGCCTGTGCCCACCGATGGCCATCTGGCGAGGCCAGAATCGCGGACTCAAGGTTGGCTCGAAGATAATCCCAGTAATTGTCCGGCCGATACCATGAAGGCCCGGATAGCGGATGCGACTGGATGAAAGCCCTGAAGCCATGCGGCTCGACGGAAGAGAGAAAGCCAAACGCGCTACGCTCGTTTTGCCCAAATTGCCTCTTCGAAACCGGACCAACCAATGCGGCCATCACGGGATGCAGAGGCCAACAGGCATTGAGACTCTTGGAAAAATCTTTGCCCACGGCCGGGCGGCGCTTTCGCATGCTATCGGCTACGGCTTCCGCTGCCGCAAGAGTCCCTCGCGGATGAGCGTCGGTCTCGATAGCCTTGCCGATCAGCTCAACCATCTCGTCGCTCGCAGCGATTAGAGGGATATCAGCGAAGCGGCCCTGAACCTTCGCCCAATCATCCCTCGTCTCAATCCCGAGCCGGGCGGCATACTGCCGAAAGGACTGATGAAGAATTCCAATTACGACAAGCCGGCCATTGGTTCGAGCAGCCGACTCGGCGAGATCCTGGAAAAAGTAGACATCATCGCCAATGCCAAGAGCTGAGGATTCGAGAAACTTTCCCATCTCGTCGATCAGCAACACTACGCCGTTATAGCGGGAGTCATCGGCGGCTTCGACAAGATCGGAAATGACAGAGTCTGAGGAGACCTTTCGATTCCCTTTACCCCCGCCCAGAGCGGTCCGTAACGATTTCGATATCTCCTCGGAAACGCTTCCGCGTTTGCCGACGACAGGAACTATGAGCCATCCACGATTTGAGGGAAAAGCCTTGTCGAACGCGACGATTTCCTCCACATGAAGGATCGAGCGGGCTTTCCTTCGCAAGGCCTTATCAGGGCATAAGGCGGAGGCCAGCGAAACGGCGAGTGAGGATTTTCCTCCGCCAAACGGCCCCGTCCAGGTGAAAGCACGCTGATTGCTTTCTAGGATTTGCCTCGACATTGTCTCCAGCGCGGCGCTCGCCGTGCGATGGCAGATATATCCTTCTAGCGCGTCGAGCCGGCCAAAATCCGCGTCTAAGCGGATCGAGCGTTGATAGTGTTGGCGGATGCGGACTGCATTAGAGAGCATTGGGACTGATTTATTTGTCATTGGTAGGCCACCTTGAGCATGCGATCTTTGAGTTTCGCGTGCTCATTGCCCTTCCGAAGAACTTGGCGAAGACCTGCCGTATCGGTCCAAGCTATAGATCCTCCTGTAAGGTCCTCCAAGCCGAATAGTCGCTCAGCTACAGACTCCTCATCGAGCTTGAAAACTCGGCCCGGTCCGCCTTCGCCATAAGCGATGCTCTCGAAAGCGAGAGAATTCGCGCTCGATGCGTAGACATCCCAATAATCGAGCAAGGCGTAAGCGAACATGCCATCGCTTACTGTCGCTTTGGGACCTCGGCGAAACGCAAAACGGCCTTTTCCCTCCTCGGTGATTAGCCCAAGCTCGCCGAGCATGGGCTCCGCGATGTCTTCCGGCGACCCGCCCGATGCTCGGGGAGCGTAGCTTCTGATGCAGGTTTCCAGATCTCTTGAGAGCGTCGACTCCGAAAGCTTGCGTTTGGGAGCGAGCTTGCTAGCGAATTCAGCCAAAGGCCCTTCAAGTTCATCTCGGGAGAAGGATGGCGCGGATACATGATTAAAAAGCCAGAACCATGTGGTTGCGCGGTTGCCGCGGCTAGCTAACCACCAATGGGCTAGCCATGCTGTTGTCGCGTTTTCGGAGTAAGGGTCTAATCCGTCATTGGAGAAAATTGCTCTCGCGTTTGGCGAAACCTCGTAGCCTTCGCCGTTTTTGGCCTCGCGCAACACGTCACATGCGAGCGCCCAATGCCTTATCGCGGCGACCATGTTTTTACCAACGCCGAAACGTGCGATTGCCCTATCGTCGGTGAAAGTGCTCCTTTCAACCAATCCCTCCGCGCTCGCTTGGTCAAAAGCTTTCTTGAGCCACATTTGACGCAGCGGGAAAGTCTCGTGCCCCGAGAAATGTGGATCCCGCAACGAAGTAATGGATTGTTTTGTCATTTTTGAATTTTACCCTAACTACTGGCGACAATCTCCAGTCAACATTAAATCGAACTGGAGATATTCCCCAGGTTGGACCACCATCTTTCTGAACCTCAATCTTGACCAACCTTGCAGGCGCGCAAAAGATTATTGGGAAGCGCGCCATAGACGCCCATCTCCGAACTCTTTAAGATGGAAAATTCTCTAGTTGTCTGTGCCCGCTGAATTTCTATTTCTGCGTTTTGTAGTGTTTGCAGTCCCACAACTGCATTGTTAACAAGGATTTGAGACATCGGGATAGGGGCGGTCAGGATACCTGACCGATCCCCTCCCACACCACCCGGCATGCGGGTCCGCACCGGGCGGTTCGAGAAGTTGAGGTCATGAGAGACGGGGCAGGCCTAACCTGTCGAAGTAGGCAATCGTCAGAACCCGGTTGAGTTCTCCGGCGCTGTTGCGCCACCAGCAGCGAGCATTTTGTGCCACGCGTTTCGCCACATGCTCGGCCGCGCCCAAGTTGATCAGTTCCCGGTATATCGTGCTACCCCGCCTCCAGTGCCTGAGCTGAATCGCCCGTAATCGGTGGCGCAGCCATTCATCCAGCATGCGCCAGATTCCCGATGTTTGCGCCAACCCGAAGTAGGCTTTCCATCCCAACAGGTAAGGTTTGAGCTTGTCGATGACCTCCGCCATGCTGCGTCCGCACGAGCGCCGGGTCAGTTGCCTTACCCGTTGCTTGAACGTCCCCATCGGCTTGTCGGCCACCCTGCGCTTGACGCCTTCCTTGGCGAACCAGAAGCTGTAGCCCAAGAACTTTCTCCCCTTGACGCTCGCTACCGCGCTCTTGGCCTCGTTGACCTTGAGCCGCAGCTTGCCGTAGCTCTTGCGCAAGAGCGCCATCACCCGCTCGCCCGCTTTCTGGCTGCGTACATACACGTTGCAGTCGTCGGCGTAGCGCGCAAAGCAATGGCCGTGCTTCTCCAACACTTTATCCACGTCATCCAGCATCACATTCGCCAGCAGCGGACTCAGCGGCCCACCTTGCGGTGTGCCCTGATACCGTTCCAGCACGACGCCATCGCTCATGATGCCGCTGTTCAGATACGCCCGTATCAGCCGGATGATCCCGGCGTCGTCGATGCGTTTCTTCAAGCGGTCGATGAGGATGTCGTGGTTGACGCGATCAAAGAATTTCTCCAGATCGACATCAACTACAATCTTCCGGCCAGTTTGGACGTAGCCCTGTGCCGCCAGTATCGCGTCGTGGGCCCGCCGTCCGGGGCGGAAGCCGTAGCTGTGTTCGCTGAATGTCGGGTCAAGCATCGGTTGCAGCACTTGCAGCAGGGCTTGCTGGATCAGCCGATCCGTGACCGTCGGGATGCCAAGCTCGCGCTCGCCGCCGTCCGGTTTCGGGATCGTTACCCGTCGTACCGGGCTGGGCCGGTACGTCCCCCGCAGCAGGTGTTCCCGTATCTTCGGCCACGTGGTGACGAGGTGGCGTGCGGTCTGGGTAATATCCAGACCATCCACGCCCGCCGCCCCTTTGTTGGCTTTTACACGTTTCCACGCTTGCCGCAGGTTCTCTCTCGTCAGGACAGCTTGCAGCAGTCCCGACCCTGTGCTCTCGGTTTCCCGTCGCGGGCTGGACGCTTCGTCGCGGGCAGGATCGTGCCCGGCTTCACCGTGCGCTACGCCTGCCCGCTCTGCTTGCGCAGACTTCTGACGCCTTGCGTTCAACATCGACATGGTCTCGAACACTTCTCCTCGTTCGGCCCTTCGCCCCCTACCGGCAGCTACTACGGCCTCTGCTGACTTCTCGCTCCGTCTTGCGACGTCGGCCTTTCAGCCATGAGGCGAGATCTCCCCGGGTAAGAACGCACTCCTTCACTGCACAACCGCCGGATCTACGCCGCTTCGCCTTGATCACGAGAGCTTCGCGGAATTTCGCCCGATCGCCCTGCTCGGCAACGCCTTCTATCCGGTTCTTGTTCATCGGCTCGCAGTTTCGCTCCACGCTTCCTCCCCACAATCAGTCACCCTCATGCAGTTGCGCTTCGCTTCGTTCGCTGTGATCAACTTACGGGAGGACTTTCACCTCCAAGAGTGCGCCCGTGCCGGGCGCACAAAAAAAACCACCCCGAAGGGTGGCTACAATCCGTGATCAAGCAAGCAACTGCTTGGCCAGGGCTACTTCAATGCTGTCCCCCGACTGATTCAGAACGTCCAGGCCGGAATCCGGCATGTCGCCAGATGTCGACTGAGACACGGCAATCTTCTTTGCCATGAGTTCAAGACATCCCATCTGGGCCGATCCTGCATAGCCCAGAAAGTACACATCCACGTCCTGCTTCTGGCCGATCCGCCAACTGCGACGGGAGGCTTGCTGCAGGGTATAGACGTTGTAACCGCTTTGCATGAACACGATGGTCGGGAACTCCAGCATGTCGAGCCCGGTTTTGACCAGCTCAGGGTTGGTGATGATCACCTCCACACCGCGGTCAACCTGATCGAACAGCCAATCTTCCCGCTTTGACGCATCGACGCTTGCCCTCAACACCGACGTCTTGAAACCTTCCTTTTCAAGAATGCTTTTCAGTCGGGTGGTGGTGTCACGAGTGCCGGTGTAGGTCGAGTACA
Organism: Thiobacillus sp.; assembly: GCA_019911765.1. GTDB lineage: Bacteria > Pseudomonadota > Gammaproteobacteria > Burkholderiales > Thiobacillaceae > Thiobacillus. Next base: position 925 of record JAIOJU010000206.1, on the reverse strand, counting down.
CCAAAATCCTCCGGCCGCGTGCCTTCTCCGCTTTGCAAATACGCAGCAGTTCCAGCTCTTTCGGACTTGCCTCCGTACCATTCATCAACGCTGGCACGAAAGCGAGTTGCTGCTTCGATCGGGGATGGCGAACCAGCTCGTCACGAAAGCACGTATCCGGCCAGGCCAGCAGCACGTTCAGGACAACGCCCAGCAAGCTGGTGTCGCCCTTCCTGAGCGCCTCTCGGAGATCTTCGCGCAAGCTCATGCTTAACTCGCGGTAAATCCAGGACATCGCCTCCGTCATCGGGACTTCCGTGAAATGCTCCCGGTAAGGCGGCAGAACATCGCCGCCTATATTCTTGAGCTTCAGAAACACCGTCTGCGGAAGCACATAGCGCATGATGCCCTTCGGGCCGAATCCTGGTCCCTTGGAGGTGCGGTGCGTGATGTTCTTGCCCCGCGCCGTGCGATGCGACTCGCTTTCAGTCTCCTTGAACACGTCCTTCAGGATGCCGTGATCACGCATGAACGACATACCGGCAGGCCCCAGCGAATTGCGGTTGTTGTAGCCAAAACCGTCCTCGATCATCAAACCCGGGTTAAGCCGGTGCAAGAGATAGAACAGATCGTCGGCATAGCCGCCCATCAGGGTGCCGGTCAGGAGCAAGGTTTTCTGGCACTTGCGTGCAAGAACCCCCATCGCCTGCCCTTGTGCGGACCCCTCGTTCTTGTACTCGTGCCCCTCATCCACCACGAGAAGGCCGAAGTACCCCTGCGGAAGGTAGCGCTTGATGAACTCGGTTGCCTGGTAGCCACCCTGCCCGAAGGAGAACTCGGTGTTGGCCATTGCACGCTCCATTCTGCGCGCCTGCCGGTCAGTAAAGAACAGATCGCCTTTGTCGTCCATCAGGTTGATGAACTCGTAGACGTTGTCCTCAAGCAT
>JAIOJU010000205.1 GCA_019911765.1 Thiobacillus sp. | reverse complement strand
GCTGGTGTCGCACGACCCGGACGACGAACCGACCAGCGAATTGCTTAAGCGCATCGCTGCTGAAAAAGTGCGGCTGGTGGCTGAGGGTAAGATCAAAAAGGACAGGACGCTGCCGGAGATTGTTAAGGAAGAGAAGCCGTTTCAATTGCCTGAGGGGTGGGAGTGGGTTAGGTTGGCTGACATCGTCGCAGTCCTTAATGGCCGCGCCTACTCAAAGGATGAGCTTCTCAACTCCGGGACACCTGTCCTCCGTGTCGGGAATCTTTTCACGTCTAGCCATTGGTATTACTCAGACCTGGCGCTCGAGGATGACAAGTACTGCGACGCTGGCGATTTAATTTTCTCGTGGTCAGCGTCTTTCGGACCTTTCATTTGGCCCGGACCAAGAGTGATCTACCACTATCACATCTGGAAGCTACAGCCACACAGCGATGCCGACATATCCAGGGAATACCTCAATAAATTTCTCCTTGAAAAAACGCAGGAGATAAAAGCAGCGGGGCATGGTGTCTCCATGGTTCACATGACCAAGGAGAAAATGGAAAAGATTGTTGTTCCGTTGCCACCCCTCGCCGAGCAGCGCCGCATCGTCGCCAAGGTCGATGAACTCATAGCCCTGTGCGATCGGATGGAGACGGAGCAGGCGGACGCGGAAGCCGCCCACGCCACCCTCGTCCAGACCCTGCTCGGCACCCTCACACTAAGCCGCGACGCCGCCGAACTGGCCGCCAACTGGCAGCGCCTGAGCCAGCACTTCGACACTCTCTTCACCACCGAAGCCAGCCTCGACGCCCTCAAGCAAACCGTCCTGCAACTCGCCGTGATGGGCAAGCTCGTCCCCCAAGACCCCAACGATAAGTCTACCCAGCTAGGTTTAAGTAATGCGTTCGAAACTCGCCGTGCGTTGGTCAAAAAGGGGGCATTGGCAAAAAAATGCCTAACGGAAACTGCTTGGCTAACTGAGCCTCCGTTTGCAATACCAGAGCAATGGGAGTTTGCGTACTTCGATCATTTGGCTGCGCAACGTTCCAATGCCCTAAAGGCGGGACCCTTCGGTTCAGCCTTGAAAAAAGACTGTTATGTACCGCATGGATACAAGATTTACGGGCAGGAACAGGTGATCAAGCAGGATGCTTTTTTCGGGGACTACTACATAAACGAGAATAAGTTTAACCAACTTAAATCGTGCGAGGCATGCCCAGGAGACTTGTTAATTAGCCTTGTTGGAACGATTGGGAAAGTGCTGATCCTCCCACCAAATGCTGAACCTGGAATTATCAATCCACGCCTAATAAAAATGTCCCTCAATCGCGACTTGGTTGATCCAGCATACATACGAGTGCTATTGGCAGCGCCTTGGGTACGAGAATTTCTGTTTGCAGAATCGCATGGCTCAACGATGGACGTATTAAATCTGACCATATTGCGCAGTTTGCCTATACCGCTCCCGCCCCTCGCCGAACAACACCGCATCGTCGCCAAAGTCGATGAACTCATGGCCCTGTGCGACAGCCTCAAGGCTGACCTCGCCGAATCCCGTGCCCGGCAGGCGCGCCTTGCCACCACCCTCATCGAATCCGCCCTGCAGGCGGCCTGATAAGGAAACCGATGCCGATTCAGATTGCCGAAGTGCTGGGCCGTTCGATTCAGGGGATTACACGCCCCTTCATCTGTCGGGGCGAGGATGACCGCACCTACTTCGTCAAAGGGCAGGGCGCGGGGCGGCGCAGTTTGATCACTGAATATGTGTGCGGCAAGCTGGCGGGGGCGTTTGGCCTGCCGGTGCCGGATTTTGAAATCGTCGAGATCGCGCCGGAATTGATTCAATGGGGCGGCATCGAGGATGCCCCGGATTTGGGTGCGGGGTTGGCGTTCGGTTCGCTCGCTCTACCTCATGTGCAGGAATTCAGCTGGGCGCTACTGTTCAATGTGGACGCAAGCTTGCGCAGGGACATTCTGGTGTTCGACTGGTGGATCAACAATGCCGACCGCACGCTGACGGAAAAGGGCGGCAACCCGAATCTGTTGTGGGATCAAGATGCAGTAGGGCTGGCCGTTATTGATCACAATCAGGCATTTGACCCTGATTTTGATCCCGTGCGGTTCAGCCAGTCCCATGTTTTTCATCAGGATTTTCCGTCCGTTTTTGATGACATGGTCGAGCGTATGGCCTATCAGGTCCGTCTGGCGGGGGCAATTGCCGAATATGAGCGGGCCTGCGATACTGTCCCGCCCGAGTGGTGGTGGGTTGACCACGGGGTTCCCACCGACTTTGACCGCAATGCAGCGCGTGCCACCCTCGAACGATACTTGAGCAACGATTTCTGGAGGATAGCGTGATGAAGAAACACCTTTGCCAATACGCTATCGTCCGTTTCCTCCCTTATCGGGAAACCGGCGAGTTCGCCAACGTGGGCATTGTGTTGATGTGCCCGGAAACCGGCTATTTCGACTTCCGCTTGTTGACCAAGGTGCGGCGCATCACGGCTTTCTTTGAAGAACTGGATGCCGGCATCTACCGGGGAGCGCGCAACGATTTCAAGAAAGAACTGGTGCGTATCCAGGACTTTTTGGCCCCCAAAACAGATACCCCTGGTTTTACCGATACGGAACTGGCCCGTCATCTGTTCGCCGAACTCACTCGTCCGCGTGAAGTGATGATGCGCTTCGAAGGCGTTCGCGTTGTATTGGCCGATGATCCCGCCCATGAATTAGATGGCCTGTTTGCCCACTACGTCGAGCGCAACTTCTCGACCAGGGCCTATCAGGAAAAGCTGCTGGAAAAAACCGTACACAAGGTTTTGCAGGGCGCGCACCTGAACAAGCAGTACAAACCACAGACCATCGGTAATGCGGCGACCTATCATGCCCGGTTTCCGTTCGTGAACACCCAGGACGGCAAGGTCCTGCGAGCCATCAAGCCGCTCCATCTGGCGCAGGATGACCCTGCTCAAATTTTCGACCACGGCTGGGCCTGGTTGGGAAAAATCGAGAAACTGCGCGCTTTGCACCTGCTGCCTGAGCGTGTGCTGTTCCCCGTGCAGGGTCCCGCCGAGCAAAGAGGTGAACGGTTTGATACGTTCCAGGAAATCACCCACAAGCTGGCTGATGAGGGGGTGGTTGTCGTGGCGGCGACCCAGGTCGATAGAATTATCGAGTTCGCAACAGTTCAATAAGTCAGCTACCGCGCCTGTTGCGC
>JAIOJU010000204.1 GCA_019911765.1 Thiobacillus sp. | reverse complement strand
TGTCGCCTACGGCAAGATCGAGCCGCTCGGCCATGCCGGATTCGACCGAGATTGAGGCGTCACGGCGCTCGCCGTGCCAGTGCCCGGCCAGCACGGCGTTGTTGGCGGGCAGGGTGGCGGTCCAGGTGAGATTGAGTTCGCGCCGCAGCGTGTTGCTGTCGCGCGATTCCGGCGGCAGCGTGGAGGCGATGGGCTCGCCGTTCTTGGTAGTGAGGCGGCCGCGCACCATGGGGTAGAGATCCGAGGCCTTGAGGTGGTGTTGCGACAGGTAATCGGCCACGGGCGCCTGCTGGTGCGGCGCGATATTCACCAGAAAATAATTGGGTGCCTCTGGCGGCAATTGCTGGCGCCAGCCTTCGACGAGGTCGCCGCGCACCAGCGCCAGCAGCGCCACCAGAAACAGCGCCAGGGTGAAGGCGCCGAGTTGCAGCGTGCTGTCGAGGCGGTGGCGCAGCAGTTGCGCGAGGCCGAAGCGCACCGGGCCATGCGACATTTTCTGCACGCCGCGTCCGGCGAAGAGCGCCAGCCGGGCCAGCAGGAGCAATACCACGACGAGCCCTGCAAGCGCGCCGACGAACACGCCGACCAGGCGGGCGTCGCCGGCATACCAGGCGATCAGCAGCAGCAGCGCCGAGCCGCTGACAGCAGCGCTGATCCATGCCCCCAGCGGTAGCGGCGGCAGGTCACGCCGCAGCACGCGCAGCGGCGGCACGCGAATCAGGCGCAGCAGGGCGGGCAGGCTGGCGCCCGCCAGTGCCAGCAGGCCGCTGACGATGGCGACGCCGACTGGCATCAGGCCCAGCGAGGGCAGGCGGGTAACGGCATCGGGCAGGACCAGGGCGGCCAGCGCCTGCTGCATCATCGCGCCGACGGCCACGCCGATCAGGCTGCCGATGATTCCCAACGTCAGCAACTGGACTGCATAGAGTGCGCGCAGCTGTGCGCTGGTGGCGCCGAAGCAGCGCATCAATGCGGCCTGATCGTAGTGGCGCAGCGCATGACGATGGGCGGCGATGGCGATGGCGGCCACCGACAGCAGCAGGCTGATGAGCGCGGTGAGCTGGATGTAGCGGTCGGCATTGGCGAAGGCGCCGCGCAGGGTTTCGACGCCTTCGTGCGAACCGATCAGGCGCTGGGTGTTGTCGAGGGTGGGTTTGAGTGCGGTGCCAAACGCCGTGAGCTGGTCGGATTCGCCTGCAAACTGGTAAAGATAGGTCACCCGGCTGCCCGGTTGCAGCACACGGGTGCGCTCGATTTCGTCGGCGCGCATGAACACACGCGGGGCAAAGCCGAACATGCCGCCGAGCTGCCCTGGCTCTTCGGCCACCACGCCGGCAATGGTGAAGCTGGCTTCGCCGATCTGCACTTGGTCGCCTACGCTGGCCGATAGCAATGGCAGCAGATCGGGCGCGACGTAGATTGAGCCGGGCGGTGGCTGCGCCGGGCGCGGCGTGCTGGCCTCGAAGGGACGGGGGGCGATCCGCACGACGCCGCGCAACGGATAGGCGGCATCGACCGCACGCAGCGTGGCGAGTTGGAAGGCATCGCCCCTGGCGAGCATGCTGGGGAATTCGAGCGCCCGGCTTGTTGAAAGCGAATGGGTGGCAAGCGTGCCGGTTCCTGATCGGGCGGATTTCAATGCGGGCCAGGATTCGATCGGACGCGGGCTGGTGACCAGCAGGTCGGCTCCCAGAAAACTGGCCCCCTGCTCGCTCATGGCGCGCTTCAGGCGGTCACCGAGAAAACCGGTGGTGGATACGCTGCCGACGCCGATAATCAGCGCCAGCAGCAGCACGCGCCATTCGCCGCTACGGCGTTCGCGCTGCAACAGCCACAGGCCCAGTTGCAGAAATCTCATGCGATGGCCACTTCGCTGGCATGGCCGGCGACCAGATGCAGCCGGCGCTGGCAGCGTGACGCCAGCGCATCGTCATGGGTGACCAGAATCAGCGTGGTGTGGGCGGAGGCGTTGAGATCGAACAACAGTTCGATGATGCGCGCACCCGTGTCGGCGTCGAGGTTGCCGGTGGGTTCGTCGGCAAACAGAATCTGCGGGTCGGCGGCGAAGGCGCGCGCGATGGCGATGCGCTGCTGCTCGCCGCCGGACAGCTTGTTGGGCGTATGTCCCGCACGCGCGGCAAGGCCGACGCGGTCGAGCCAGTGTGCGGCGCGCCCGGCCAGTTCCAGCGGCAGCAGGATGTTTTCCAGCGCGGTGAGTGCGGGCAACAGTTGAAATGACTGGAACACGAATCCGATCCGGCCGGCGCGCAGGCGGGCGCGGGCATCTTCGTCCAGCGTATTGAGGTGCTGGCCGAGTAGAAAAATGTCGCCGGAGGATGGCTGGTCGAGTCCCGCCAGCAGCCCCAGCAGGGTGGACTTGCCGGAACCGGACGCGCCGGTGATGGCCAGTGTTTCGCCCGCTTTGACGGCAAGCTCCACATCGCTGAGGATGGCGAGGGTGCCGTCGGCCGTGGTCACGCGTTGCGACAAGGCGTGTGTCTGGACGATGCTGTCGGGGAACCGGTCGCTGTCTGGAGGCGTCATTGATAGGGATACAGGTTAAGGTGAATGAATGAATTATCGCGTGTTGTTGCTTGTGCTGTTGTGGTTGCCGGGTTGGGCGGCGGCCAGTTCGTGCTCCTTGTTGATTGTCGGCGACAGCCTGAGTTCCGGCTATGGCCTGGAAAATGGCGCGAGCTGGGTAAATAAGCTGGACGCGCGCCTGAAGAATGCAGCACCCGACTGGCGCGTGATCAACGCCAGCGTCAGCGGCGACACCACACAGAACGGCCTGCAACGCCTGCAGCCCGCGCTGGATCGCCACCATCCGCAAGGCGTGCTGATCGAACTGGGCGGCAACGACGCCTTGCGTGGCACCCCGCCGGCCACGATCCGGCAGAATCTGGTCGCGATGATTCGTCAGGTCAGGGCGGCAGGCGCCTGGGTGGTTTTGCTGGACGCGCCGGTACTGCCCAATTACGGCAAGCCCTATGCCGATGCCGTGGCCAGGCTGTATGTGGATGTAGCTCGCCAGGAAAAGATAAGCCGCGTGCCCTGCTTCGTTTGCGGCGTAGGGATCACGAAGGGCATGATGCAGGCCGATGGCATCCATCCCAACGAAAAGGCACAGGCCCGAATGCTCGGAAACGTGTGGCCGCATCTTCAGCCCAAGCTGCGTTGTCCGGTCAAAAAGCCATGAATGCGCAAGCCTGTCCGTGCGGATCGGGGCACGCCTTGGAGGCCTGTTGCGGGCGCTATCATGCCGGTGAGTCCGCGCCCGATGCCGAAAGGCTGATGCGCTCGCGCTACAGCGCTTTCGTGCTGGGGCTGGACGCCTATCTGCTGGCGACCTGGCATCCTGACACGCGTCCCACAGCGCTTGAACTCGAAACCATGCCGCCGACCCAATGGCAGGGGCTCACGGTCAAGTCGCATCAGACGATGGATGCCAGCCATGCCACGGTCGAATTTGTCGCGCGCTACAAGCTCAATGGCCGTGCGTACAAGCTGCATGAAGTGAGCCGGTTTGAACAGGTGGACGGACGCTGGTTCTATGTTGATGGCGAAATCCGGGAAGGAGGCTGACAGCATGCGCATACAGAAACTGGGCCATGCCGTATTGAAAGTGCGCAGCCTGGCAACCTCGGTTCCGTTTTATCGCGATGTGCTGGGGCTGAGCGAAGTGGCGCGCTACGGCAGCCAGATGGTATTTTTTTCTTGCGGCGGCAACCACCATGATCTCGCCTTGCTCGAAGTGGGCGCGGATGCCCCACCGCCCACCGAACGGCAGGTCGGCCTGTATCACCTGGCGTTCAAAATTGGCGATTCGCTGGACGACCTGCGCGCCTGTCGCGACCACCTCACTGCACACGGCGTGTCCCTGGCCGGCCAGGCCGACCACCGGGTCAGTCAGGCGCTGTATTGCCATGATCCGGACGGCATCATGATCGAACTCTACGTCGATGCCGACCCCGCGATCTGGCGTGATGATCCGGGCGCGGTGGCGCATGTCGGGACGTTGAAATTGTAGGGCCGAGGCGGCAGCTGTTGAAGCCTGTTTGCGCAGGTCTGATGCGACAGAGGAAGGGTTGCGTTTTTCGGCTATCGACCCTGAAGAGACGGTCGAGGCATTCTCGCGGAATGTCCGTTGATGTGCCGAAGGCGGCCTATTCAGAATCCCTCCCCCGGCGTCACGCAGATAGTTGAGCGCCCTGAACAGGTGCATAATCCGGAAGCGCTCCGTCTCCTTTTGCATAAAGTAATAAAGAGACGGTCGGGCCAACATCTATATAAGAATCAAGACGATAGACCATGAAAATTCCTGTCTCTTTATTAAAAAACGTCCGGACCCATGGGTCTCTATATTAACTGTTAGGGCTATTCAATGCACCCAGACACAGACAAGCTCATATCAAAGTGGTGGCTAAGAACCCTAGCCACATTGCTAGGGCTGTCGTTGCCAGGAGCCGCCCTTCTTCTCCGTCGTACCCTCGAAAGCCATCTAGCATCGGCAGAGCCAGAGCAATTAACCCAATGGCTAATATTCCTCCTGGCAGTAATAGGGTTGCTTCTTGCACGCTTGGTCCTTCAACGCCCGTGGCTCAAATGGGATGAACCTACCGGCACATGGATAAATCGATTTAACGGCCTTAGGTATTGCGGAACTTGTCGCGCAAACAAACTTATCGTCCCACTTAAAAACGAAATCTCAGGTTGGCGTTGCGTTGCATGCGACAAATTCCGTACTGATCCAGAACGAAAACATCTCGCCAAGAAATTACCCAATGGCGTCCGCGTTCGTGCTCGCATATAGCCCTAACCCGGCGGTCAAGGCCGCTCCGCTTCGCTACGCTGGGACGCCGCTGAAGCGGCGCCCCTTACCTCTACGTTGGGCGCCCCCAGGCTGAAACATGAGCAAGTTCTTTCTCGGCCCTGTTAAGAACCCAACATGGAAAGACTTCGTCATCCGCGTTGGGGGCGCTATGGCTTTCATCGTTGTAGTTATCTTCAGCGCAAAGGAATTCATTCCCGAGCATGTAGGTATCTCTGTCATTGTTACGTCGCTCGTACTGATAGCCTTTGTCGGCATACAGGAGGTGCGTCATAACATGCATAAAAAGACATCCAAAAAATTAACACGTGGCAGATCAACAAAATGACGCCCAACCCGGCGCTCAACCACGCTCCCTTCGGTCGCTGGACGGCGCTAAAGCGGCGCTGGTTAGCTCTACGTTGAAGGCTGCTTAGGCTGGCTACCGGACATCTAAACGGCATGCAGTAATCGACTGCCCCTGGCCGTTTTTGACGAATAAATCCAGTAGCCAGCACAATGAAAAAAGCACCCAGGCCGTCAGGCGCTGGGTGCTTTTGAATAGGTGGGGTGGACGATGGGGCTCGAACCCACGACAACAGGAATCACAATCCTGGACTCTACCAACTGAGCTACGTCCACCATTGGTGTCGCCAGTAATACTGGCAACGATAAAACTGTTTGGCCTGCCCGACAGGAATCGAACCTGTAACCCCCAGCTTAGAAGGCTGGTGCTCTATCCGGTTGAGCTACGGGCAGAGTGATTCTATTTCGGGCAAATCCACTTTTAGGGGTGGTCGGGGTGAGGGGATTCGAACTCCTGACATCCTGCTCCCAAAGCAGGCGCGCTACCGGGCTGCGCTACACCCCGAAATCCTATTTATGCACAACTGCTGCATTTCGGAGAAGCGAGACTATACATGGGCAAAGTGGGTGTGGTCAATTTTAGCTTGAGTAAAAGGGTCGGTTTCCGGGAAAATCGTGTTTTTGCTTCAGGACGGTCTTGATGAGCGCACGTATTCTCGACGGTAAGGCCATGGCCGACACCATTCTCGCCGTGATCCACGACAAGGTGGCTGAGCGCGAGGTACAAGGCAAACGCCGCCCTGGGCTGGCGGTGATTCTGGTGGGGGACGATGCGGCTTCTGCCGTGTATGTACGCAACAAGAAGCGTGCGTGCGAGCGTGCCGGGGTGACCAGTGTGGCGCACGACCTGCCCGGTTCTACGACGCAGGAAGAGGTGCTGGCGTTGATCGCCACGCTGAACGCCGATCCGGCCATCGACGGCATCCTGGTGCAGTTGCCGTTGCCGGCGCATATTGATGCGGAGACGGTGATCGAGTGCATCCGCCCGGACAAGGATGTCGATGGCTTCCACCCCTACAACATCGGCCGGCTGGCGGTCAAAATGCCGACGCTTCGTCCTTCCACGCCGCGCGGCATCATGACCCTGCTGCGGGCCACGGGTGAGGAACTGCGCGGCAAGAATGCGGTGATGGTGGGGGCGTCGAACATCGTCGGCCGGCCAATGAGCCTGGAATTGCTGCTGGCGGGCTGCACCATCACCGTGTGCCACAGCGCCACGCGCGATCTGGAAAGCTTTGTGCGGTCTGCCGAAATACTGGTGGTAGGTGTGGGCCGCCCGCGCATGATTCCTGGCGACTGGATTCGCGAAGACGCAATCGTGATTGACGTCGGCATCAACCGCCTGCCGGACGGGAAACTGGTCGGCGATGTCGATTTCGAACCGGCGGCGGAACGCGCCAGCTGGATTACCCCGGTGCCGGGCGGGGTGGGGCCGATGACGGTGGCGACCCTGCTGGAAAACACGCTCGAAGCGGCGCTGATGCATAACCCCTGAACGGGGTTTTTATCCGCGAATACCCAAAGGGCATAAAGGACGCGAAGAAACGCGAAAGGAAGAACTGATTTTCTTCGCAGGACTTCGCGTCCTTCGCGGATAAATTCAGTTCGCGTGCAGTGCCCTGAGGTAGGCGACGTCGACGAACGGCTGGTTGAGGTCGGCGCCGGCGAGCCGGCGGTTGGGCGCGCCGGGTTCGCCGAGGTCGGACAGCACAACCATCGCGCCGGTGAAATCGTGATCCAGCGTGTAATCGTTGACCGTGACCAGCGTTTTCAGGCCCGCGCCGAGGCTCGCGCGCAAACCGTTTTCCGAATCCTCGAAAGCCAGGCAATCGGCCGGGTTCAATCCCATCTTTTCCAGCGCGTAATGATAGATATCAGGCGCAGGCTTTTTGGCTGGCACGATATCGCCTGCCGCAATGACCTCGAACCAGTCCTGGGTGCTTGAGCCCAGACTGTGTTCCAGCAGTACGGTGACATTTTCCGGGGTGGTGGTGGTGGCGATCGCCAGGCGCAGCCCGGCGGCCCGTGCCTCGTTCAACAGACGCTTGACTCCAGGCCGCATCGGGATGCCGCCCTGGGCTGCAAGCGCCATATAGTGGCGGGTCTTGGCTTTGTGGAGCTCGGCCACCAGATCGTCGAAATTTTCCGGCTTTCTATAGTCCGGTCGAAAGTGGTCGATGTAGTATTTCATCCGCTCCTTGCCGCCGGTAACGGCAAGCAGTTTGCCGTAGAGGGCGACATCCCAATGCCAGTCAAGGCCGGCATCCTGGAAAGCCTGGTTGAATGCGGGGCGGTGTCCGTCACGTTCGGTATCGGCAAGGGTGCCGTCGACGTCGAATAGCAGGGCAAGTAGGGTCATATGGGTTGCGGTGGTTAAGCGATTCTGATATTAAGTCGGGTCGGGTTTTTCCCGGAATCCACAGAAAACTGAATTTTTCGAAGAGAACGAGATGGCTGAAACTTTAATGCGCTTCGAGCCTTACAAGGCAAAAAAAGGCGAAGAATACATGAACGCGAAACAGCTCGCGCATTTTCGCAAAATGCTCGAGGCCTGGAAAGCGGAGTTATCGCAGGATATCGATACCACGATCCATTCCATGCAGGATGAGCAGACCGTATTCGCCGACCCCAATGACCGCGCCACCCAGGAGTCGGACATGGCGCTGGAGTTGCGCAATCGTGATCGCGAGCGCAAGCTGATCAAGAAAATCACCGAAACCATCGCCAAGATTGATGCCGAGGATTATGGCTATTGCGAATCCTGTGGCGTCGAAATTGGCCTGAATCGCCTGCAGGCACGTCCCACGGCAACCATGTGCATCGATTGCAAGACGCTTGAGGAAATACGCGAGCGCCAGGTCGCAAAGTAACAGTGTTGCCGAATAACGATGGTGTGCCAGTTTGCTCAATTGATCTGACATGTCAGATTTCCAATTATCCCGACCAACAATAGGCCCGTTCCATGGCAGAGACTGACGAATTTGACCGCTATTACAATGGGTTGCTCTACAGCGTGATGCGCTGGGATCAATTGACGGCTTTTTGGGAAAAAGTGGATGTTGACGCCGGATGGTATCTCTATGCCGTAGGCCAGAACGTTCCGGATGAGCCATCCAGCGCGGACAAGGTACAGCAATTCACGCGCGAGATGGATGCGTTGCTGCGGCGCGAACATCACGAAGATTACTGTGCGATTGTCTACGCAGATGATCTGGATGCGCCCAATTTCATCAAGATATACGACCCCAATCATCTTGGCAGTTCATGCGGTTCGAGTTCGATGAAGTCTTCTGTACTGCCAGGCTGGGTGATGAGCCAGACACCGCCACGGGAGCTTGAAATGTTGGGCGTGGTGACGGGGCAGCGCAAACGCTGGTGGCAGACCTTTCTCGGTAGTTCAGCATAAAAAACCGCGCTCTCGGGCGCGGTTTTTTGTGGCCAGGAAGAATTACTTCTTGGCCGGTGCGGCAGCCGCAGCCGGGGCTGCGGCAGTTGCGGATGTATCAGCCTTTTTCTCTTCGGCTTTGGCGTGCTTCTTTACCGGTGCAGCAGCGGGCTTCTCGGCGGCAGTTGCGGGCGTTGCTGCAACTGCGGGAGTTGCCGCCGCTGCGGGGGCTGCTTTGGCTGCATCAGCGGCAATCGCGGACATGCTGAAAGCGCCAACAATCGTTGCGGCGACCAGGGAAGACATCAGTTTGCTCATTAATTTCTCCAGAGTGATCATGAGTTGAAATGCAATTGCGGAGTGCAACTGCATGGACGCGACTATGCGTCCACATGCTTACACGAACCTTACGAAACCAGCCTGGTTGAAAAAAACATCCGAGGCCGCGGCATGACGGATTTCCCCTGACTTTATGCCAGACTCCAGTCATGAAGATTCTGCTCGTTGAAGATGATCCGACCTTGGGTGAGGCTGTCATGCTGGCTGCCCGGCAGGCGGGTTTCGCGGTCGACTGGAGCCGCGATGGGGTGCAGGCAGAGAATGCACTTGCCGGTTTTTCATACGATGCCATGTTGCTTGATTTGGGATTGCCTCGACGAGAGGGGCTGGAGGTGCTGCGCAATCTACGCAAACGGGGCAAGACCTTGCCCGTTATGATCCTGACCGCGCGCGATACGGTGGAAGATCGGGTAAGGGGTCTGGATGCGGGTGCGGATGACTACCTGCTCAAACCTTTTGCGCTGGATGAAATGCTGGCGCGATTGCGGGCATTGCTGCGGCGGGCACATGGCCTGGCTGATGCCCGGATATGTATGGGGCGCCTGGAATTTGACAGCGTCAAGCGGCAGGCCAGTGTGGATGGAGCGCCGCTGGTATTGTCTGCCCGGGAGACGGAAGTGCTCGAAATCCTGTTGAATCATGGTGGCCGAGTTACTGCCAAGGAAGCGATCACAGATCGTTTGACAGGCTGGGGGGATGGTGTGGGAGACAATGCGGTGGAAGTTTATATTCATCGTTTGCGGCGCAAACTGGAAGGCTCTGATGTGCTGATTCGCACGTTGCGTGGCCTGGGATACATGCTGGAAATTGAAGCTGAATAGCCACCTACAAAAAAGCCTGCGTTGGCAGCTGATTGTGCGCATGCTGTGGATGCTGCTGCCACTATTCATCATGTTGTGGGCCATTGCCTACTTTTCCAGCCAGTATTTCATTAATGAGACGTTTGACCGTTCGCTGGCACGTCGAACCTATGCGCTGGCAGACAGGGTCGAAGTGCTGAACCACAAGGTGTATGTTGATATTCCGGTGGCAGCGCGGGCCGTGCTGGCTTTTGATCAGGAAGACCTGCTGTTTCACCGCGTTCTGGATCCGCAGGGCCGGGTGATTGAAGGGGAGTCCGACATGCCCCCGCTGCCCGGGAAGAGCGCGATCAAGCCGGGACAGTTGCTTGTTTACGACGGGGTCAAGGAAGGCGAGAAAGTTCGGGTGGCGGCTTTTTCACTGCCGCTTCGGGGTACCAGCGCAAACGGGACGGTGCTGATCCAGGTGGGGGAAACCCTGTCGCGCCGATTGGCCATGGCTGATCGCGCCACGTTGGCCATTGTGGTTCCGATGTTGCTGATGACGCTGGCTGCGGCGGCGGCCATCGCTTATGGCGTGGGTCGAGGGCTCGAGCCCTTGAGCCGCTTGCGTGACCGTTTGTCTGCCCGGGAGGCGCTCGATTTAAGGCCGGTTCCGCTGGAGGGCGCGCCTGCGGAACTGCGCCCGTTCCTGGATGAAATCAATTCATTATTGCAGCGCCTGGCCGAAGCGGTCGAAGCGCAGTCGCGATTTGTGGCGAATGCCGCGCATCAACTGCGTACGCCCATCGCGGGGATCCGTGCGCAGGCCGAAGCGGCGCTGATCACTGCGCATCCTGATGATGCGCAGCACGCCCTGGCGCGCATCGCGAAATCGACCCAGACCATGGGTGATCTGGTTCAGAAACTGCTCATTCTCGCGCGCGTGGATGCCGCAGAAAACACCTTGTGTTTGCAGCGTCTGGATGGGGTTGAACTGGTGAGGGAGGTGGCACGTGAATGGGCGCCCGATGCACTGTCAAAAGGCGTGGAAATCGGATTCGAAACGAGTGGTGATGCTGTCGTGATGGGAGATGCCCAATTGCTGCGTGAGATGCTGGCCAATCTGATCGACAATGCCCTGCGCTATGGCGGGACACAGATCATGTTGACCGTGCGCGGCACGGGGCAGGGTTCGGACTGGCTGGTGGCCGACAATGGCCCAGGCATACCCGGGCCGCAGCGTTCCGCCGTGTTTGCGCCATTCCATCGCCTGCCCAGTAGAGTGGACGGAGCCGGGTTGGGGTTGACGATCGTGCAGCGTATTGCGCAGCTGCATGGTGCGGTTGTGAGCCTGGAAACGGGGGGCGGGGGAATCGGACTGGCTGTTCGTGTCTGTTTTCCGCTCGCTGATGCATAGCGTGGCCACATAAATAAAAAACCGCGCCCGAGAGCGCGGTTTTTTGTGGTGCGGGCCTGGCTTAGCCAGCGTTTTCCGGCGTTTCGCTGTCGGCGGCAGCCGGTGCTGGAGCGGGTGCTTCCAGCAAGGCCTTCATCGACAGGCGCAGGCGACCTTTTTCGTCGGCTTCCAGAATCTTCACCTTCACGACCTGGCCTTCTTTCAGGTAGTCGCCGATGGTGTTGACGCGCTCGTGGGCGATCTGCGAAATGTGCAGCAGGCCGTCGCGGCCCGGCAGCACGTTGACGATCGCACCGAAGTCCAGCAGCTTGATGACCGGGCCTTCGTACACCTTGCCGACTTCGACTTCGGCCGTGATTTCCTCGATACGGCGCTTGGCGAGTTCACCGGCTTCGATGCTGGTGCAGGCAATCTTCACGTTGCCGTCTTCCTGGATGTCGATCTGGGTGCCGGTTTCTTCGGTCAGCGCACGAATCACAGCACCGCCCTTGCCGATGACGTCGCGGATCTTTTCCGGGTTGATCTTCATCGCGATGATGCGCGGTGCGTAGGCCGACATTTCGTGGGTATCGGAGACCGAAGCCTTCATGATGCCGAGGATGTGCATGCGGCCTTCCTGCGCCTGGGTCAGCGCAGCCTGCATGATTTCCTGGGTGATGCCCTTGATCTTGATGTCCATCTGCAGCGC
>JAIOJU010000001.1 GCA_019911765.1 Thiobacillus sp. | reverse complement strand
GCCACCGGCACATCCATGCCCAGGGTCCTGCGCCTGAGGTCGCGCCAGGCGCCGATGAAGAATGGCCAGGCCGAATACATCACCACCGGAATGGTGAGCACCAGGCTGGCCCAGCGCATCAGCATCCGGATGTCGGTCGTCATGTCGGTGGCGGTATAGGTCGGCAGCGCATACATCATCACCTGCATCATGCCGAGACCGGCAATGGCCAGCCGCTTGATGGCGGTGTTGCGCTCGCGCTTGTAGATGTCATCCGAACGGCCGGGGTCGAACGGGTGGGCGATGTAGCCGATATCGGACACCGCCTGCAGGATCGCCGACAGCTGGATCCGGCTGTTGTCCCAGCGCACCCGCGCGCGGCGGGTGGCGTAGTTGATTTCCACCGACAGCACGCCGGGCAGGGCCGAAATATGGCGCTCATTCAGCCAGATGCACGCGGCGCAGACGATGTTTTCCAGGATCAGCGCGGCCTCGCGGATGTTGTCCGCCTCGACGCGCACAAAGCTTTCCTGGATTTCGGGCAGGTCGTACAGGCCCAGTTGCGTGAGTTCGGCTTCGGCCTGTTGTTGCGTGGCCGGCAGCGCGGTGCGGTGCGTGTAATACGCGCCCTGGCCGCTGTCGATGATGGTTTGCGCGACGGCCTGGCAACCCCGGCAGCAGGCCTGCCTGACCGTGTTTTCAAACTGGATGGGGTAATGCGCGCCGTCCGGAACGGGCAGGCCGCAGTGAAAGCAGCCCGAAAAAGAGGGGGCGTCCATGAGTCTAGGAGAGATGCTCATGAACGGCCCCCAGCAAGAACGCACAGCAGCAATCCGGGAGAGACGGCGTTGCTGCTCGCGTTAGGCGGACACTGGCATCAAAAATCCCTGTCACTGAAAACGCCGGCCATCGGGTTGATGCCGGGTTGGGTGACCTTGGCAGCGTTGCTTGTGGCAACCCTGCCAATCCGGATGTTTCTGATGTCCAGGTTGAAATAGCCATTTATTAATACTGCGATGTCCATCCGGCCTTGGCGTCGAAGCTGTTTCCTCGACGTTTGCACCGGCAAGTCGCCCATTATAAGAGCGGGGAGCTTGTTGCCCCCACATCCTGTGCATTCTGTAGCCTGGTGTGGGCAGGGAATGTGTCGTGGGTAACCCCAGGTGCAACCAGGGTGGGCATAGCAGTATTTGAAGATGATCATATCATGATATTGGTCGGCGAACGACCGGAATTTGATTCCGCTACCATAGCGTCATGAGCGATCTTGTCTCAACTGCCACCTTCTTTCCCGCGGTTGAATCCGCGATGCGCGAACCCAATGGCCTGCTGGCGACGGGCGGCGATCTGTCGGTCGAGTTGCTGCTGGACGCCTACCGTCATGGCATCTTCCCCTGGTTCAATCCCGGCGAACCCATCCTGTGGTGGAGTCCCGATCCGCGCATGGTGCTGGTTCCGGACGAGATCCGCGTGACACGCTCGCTGGCCAGGCGCATCCGCAATGGCGGCTTCGAAGTGCGCGTCGATACGGCCTTTGCCGACGTGATGCGCGCCTGTGCCGGGCCGCGTGACGGGGCGGACGGCACCTGGATTTCGCCGGCCATGATTGCGGCCTACACCCGCCTGCACCAGGCGGGCTACGCGCATTCGGTGGAAACCTGGCACGCCGGCGAACTGGTCGGTGGACTGTATGGCGTGGCAATCGGGCGCATGTTCTACGGTGAATCCATGTTCAGCCGCGTGGCCGATGCCTCCAAGGTGGCCCTGGTGCGGCTGGCCCGGCAGCTGCAGCAGTGGGAGTTCGGGTTGATCGACTGCCAGATGGAAACCCCGCACCTCGCCAGCCTCGGCGCGCGCACCCTGCCACGCGCGGCGTTCACAACACGGCTGGCGGAGTTGGTAAACTTGCCGCATCACCCTGGACCGTGGCATTTCGATGCACCCGACTGAACCGCCATTCCAGCGCATCCAGTTTTACCTGACTGCGCAATACGACTGCAGCTATCTGCCGGGAGAGCTTGCGCGCTCGCAGGTCGCCACCCCCACCCATCTGATCGACCATCAGGCCTACAG
>JAIOJU010000203.1 GCA_019911765.1 Thiobacillus sp. | reverse complement strand
GCCCAAAGCCTGGCTGGGTGTGCGGATCCCCGGGCTGGGGGTGATCCTGACGCTGCTGGTGATTGTGCTCACCGGCATGTTCGGCGCCAATTTCTTCGGCCAGAAAATCATCGATTTCTGGGAGCGCCAGCTCACGCGGATTCCGGTGGTCAAATCCATCTACGGCAGCGTCAAGCAGGTCTCCGATACCTTGCTGTCGGGCAACGGCCATGCGTTTCGCAAGGTGTTGCTGGTGCGCTATCCGCATCCGCAGGCATGGTCGATGGCTTTTCAGACCAATATGCCGGATGAGGTGGTGCACACCCTGTCGGATGAATATGTGGCGGTGTTTATTCCCACCGCGCCGAGTCCGGTCAACGGGTTTTATTTTTTTGTGAAAAAGAGCGAGGTCATCGAACTGAATGTGTCGGTTGACCGCGCGCTGAAATACATCGTCTCGATGGGGGTGGCTTCCGGCGAAGTCCGTCCCGGGACCCAATAGGATTCAATCAGGAAATAACGCATGCGTACTCATTACTGTGGTGGCGTAACCGCCGCCGATATCGGCAACACCGTGACCCTGTGCGGCTGGGCGCATCGTCGGCGTGACCACGGCGGCGTGATCTTCATCGACCTGCGCGACCGCGAAGGCATGATGCAGGTGGTGATCGATCCCGACACGCCGGAAGCCTTCAAGCTGGCCGAAGAGGTGCGTTCCGAGTTCGTGCTGAAGATCGAGGGTCTGGTGCGGGCGCGCCCCGCCGGCACCGAAAACCCCAATATGCCGACCGGCATGGTCGAGATGCTGACCAAAAAGCTGGAAGTGCTGAATCCCTCGCTGACGCCGCCGTTCCAGATTGACGACGACAATATCAACGAGAATATCCGCCTGCAGTATCGCTACCTCGACCTGCGTCGCGAGCCGATGCAGAAGAACATGCGCTTGCGTTATCGCGTCTCCAAGATCATGCGTGACTACCTCGACGCCAACGGCTTCATGGAAATCGAAACGCCGATGCTGACGCGTTCCACCCCGGAAGGCGCGCGCGACTACCTGGTGCCGAGCCGCGTTCACGACGGCATGTTCTACGCGCTGCCGCAGTCGCCCCAGCTGTTCAAGCAGCTGCTGATGGTGGCGGGCTACGACCGTTATTTCCAGCTGACCAAGTGCTTCCGCGACGAGGACCTGCGTGCCGACCGCCAGCCCGAATTCACCCAGGTCGACCTTGAAACCTCCTTCCTCGGAGAAGAGGACATCATGGGCCTGGTCGAAGGCATGATCCGCGACATGATGAAAAAGGCGCAGGACACCGACTTGCCCGCTGCCTTCCCGCGGATGACCTATCACGAGGCGATGAATCGCTATGGCTCCGACAAGCCTGACATGCGGGTCACGCTGGAAATCGTCGACGTGGGCGATGCCATGAAAGACGTGGCTTTCAAGGTGTTTTCCGGCCCGGCCAACGATGCCAAGGGCCGCGTCGCCGCCCTGCGCATTCCCGGCGGCGCGTCGCTTTCCCGCAGCGAGATCGACGGCTACACTGAATTCGTCAAGATCTACGGTGCCAAGGGCCTGGCCTACATCAAGGTCAACGACGTGGCGCAGCTCAACGAAGCCGGCCTGCAGTCGCCCATCGTCAAGAACCTGTCGGAAGCCTCGCTCGCGGCAGTCATGCAGCGCACCGGCGCTGCCAACGGCGACCTGATCTTCTTCGGAGCCGACAAGGCCAAAGTGGTGAACGACGCACTCGGCGCGCTGCGCCTCAAGATCGGCCACGAGAAGAATCACCTCGACGGCCGCGCCTGGGCGCCGCTGTGGGTGGTCGATTTCCCCATGTTCGAGTTCAACGAAGATGAAAACCGCTGGGATGCGCTGCACCACCCCTTCACCGCACCGAAGGACGGCCACGAAGACTGGCTCGCCACCGACCCCGGCAAGTGCCTGTCCAAGGCCTACGACATGGTGCTGAACGGATGGGAAGTCGGCGGCGGCTCGGTGCGTATCCACAAGGAAGACGTGCAGGAAAAGGTGTTCGCCGCGCTGAATATCGGCGAGGAAGAGCGCCGCGAGAAGTTCGGCTTCCTGCTCGACGCGCTGCAGTATGGCGCGCCACCGCACGGCGGTCTGGCATTTGGCCTCGACCGTCTGGTGACGCTGATGGCCGGCGCCGAGTCGATCCGCGACGTTATCGCCTTCCCCAAGACCCAGCGCGCTTCCTGCCTGATGACCAATGCGCCCAACGTGGTCGACGAGAAGCAGCTGCGTGAATTGCACATCCGCCTGCGCAACCTCAATTCGGCGGACAAGGCGGCTTAAACCCTTTTTTGTCCGCGAAGGACGCGAAGAAAAATAAAATCATCCCCTTGCCCGCCATGGCGAGCGGAGCGAAGCCCCGGCATCTGTCCTGCGGCGCTTCTGGATTGCTTCATTGCGTTCGCAATGACAATATAGTCAAGGTTTTCTTCGCGCCCCCTTCGCGTCCTTCGCGGATAAAGGATTTTGAAATGAATTTCACCGACACCCTTAAAACCCTGCCTGAGTTCGCGGGTGAGAAACTGCTGCTGACCGATGCGGCAGGCGCCGAGGTCGCGACCATCGCCAACGCGCCCGGCACTGCGGGTTCGTTTCGTGTCTATGCGCATCTCGCGCAGCAATACGGCTCGATTAACGTCGAGGCAGCGGCCGAAGGCCTGGCGATTTTTGCCGAGCACACCGAAGACGCGACGCTTCACCCCGGCAAGCATCCCAATATCGACCGCCTGATCAGCATCATGACGACAGGCGTACCGCTGGATGCCCGCATCATTTGATCGCATATAAGCGCCCGGTTTCCGTCCTGGTCGTGATCTACACGGCCGATGGTCAGGCGTTGTTGATGGAGCGCGCCGATGCCCCCGGCTTGTGGCAGTCGGTCACCGGCTCGCAGGACGCTGGCGAAACTCTGGAACAGACCGCCATCCGCGAAGTGCGCGAGGAAACCGGGCTCGACGCCACCCGGTTCGATCTGACGCCATGGGATATCGAAAACCGTTATGAAATTTATGAACGCTGGCGTCATCGCTATGCGCCGGGCGTGACGCACAACACCGAACATGTGTTCGGCCTGCGCCTGCCCATGGCGGCACCTGTCGTTCTGGCGCCACGCGAACACCTGCAATACGTGTGGCTGCCCTGGGAGCAGGCTGTGGAACGCTGTTTTTCACCCAGCAATGCGGCGGCCATTCGCATGCTGGCTACGCGCTTATAATGATCCGATGACTTCTCCGCTGCATATCGCCAGCTACAACATCCATAAAGGACTGTCGCAATTCAACCGGCGGCTGACCGTGCACGAATTGCGTGACCGCCTCGGCACACTGGGCACCGATATCGTTTTCCTGCAGGAGGTACAAGGCAGCCATGGCCAGCGGGCCAGCCGCTTCCAGCACTGGCCGGGCCGGCCCCAGCATGAGTTTCTGGCTGGGCACGTCTACACCGACTTCGCCTACGGCAAGAACTGTATATACGACACCGGCCATCACGGTAATGCCATCCTGTCGCGCTACAAGATTCTGTCGTGGGAAAACGAGGATATTTCCGCCCATGCCTTCGAGAGTCGTGGCATGTTGCACTGTGAAATCGACGTGCCGGGTGTGCCCGTTCCGGTGCACTGCATCAATGTCCATCTCGGGCTCACCGAGCGTGGCCGCAAGCGCCAGTTGGCGATGATCGCGGCGCGTGTGCGCGCCATGGTGCCGGACGATGCCCCGCTGATCCTGGCGGGCGATTTCAACGACTGGCTGGTGCGTGCCGGTCATTACTTCGAGGACGAACTCGGCTTGTCCGAAGTGTTCGAAACCCACCATGGCAAGGCGGCGCGCAGCTATCCTTCCATCCTGCCGATGTTCCAGCTCGACCGCATCTATGTGCGGCGCTTCAACATCCATGCCGCGCAGGTACACACCGGCAATGCCTGGCACCGGATTTCCGACCATGCTGCGCTGACAGCCAAACTCAGCCTGGCCTGATGGCTGTAAGTCCCCACTGACACCGGCCCTCGCTTTGATAGGCTCATCCCTATGAAAGACCGACTGCGCCAATCACGCTTTCGCAGTAGCGGCCCGGTTGAAGGCAATCATGTGCGCCTGCTGCAGAGCGGGGCGGCGTTCTTTCCCGTGCTCATCGGCGCAATCGACGCCGCGCAGGCCGAAATCCATCTCGAGACTTATATCTTCAACGCCGACCCCAGCGCCGAGGCGGTGCGCGACGCGCTGATCCGTGCCGCGCAGCGCGGCGTTCGCGTGCGCTTGATGATCGATGGCGTCGGTTCGCGCGAGCTTCCGCTCAGCTGGTTGAACATGCTGGCAGCAACTGGCGTCAGCGTGCTGGTGTATCGTCCGCTGGTGTCCGGCTGGCTCGCCAACCCGCGTAGCCTGCGGCGACTGCATCGCAAGCTGGCAGTGATCGACGCGCGCATCGCCTTTGTCGGCGGCATGAACCTCATCGATGATTACGTGCCCACCCGTTTCGATGCGCCGCGTCTGGATTTCAGCATCGAAGTTCAGGGTCCCCTGCTGGCCCGCATTCATCGCAGCGTGCGTCGGCTGTGGCGGCTGGTGGCCTTGTCGCAGTTGCAGACAGGCGAGGACAAAACCAGGCTCGAACCTGTCTGGCCGACCGATGGCCATGTGCGTGCGGCCTTTATCGTGCGTGACAACTTCGCGCATCGCCGCGACATCGAACGTGCGTACCTGGCTGCACTGGCATTGGCACGTGAAGACATCCTGATCGCCAGCGCCTATTTCCTGCCCGGCTACCGCTTCCGGCGTTTGCTGAAAAAGGCCGCGGCCCGTGGCGTGCGCGTGCAATTGCTGGTGCAGGGCCATACCGACCACCCTTTCTTTCAGGCCGCCGCGCGTGCCCTGTATCGTGACCTGCTCACCGCCGGCGTGGCCATATATGAATACAGAGTGAGCGAGCTGCACGCCAAGGTCGCCGTGGTCGATCGCCACTGGGCCACCGTCGGCTCAAGCAATATCGACCCCTTCAGCCTGCTCATGGCGCGCGAGGCAAATGTGGTGGTCGAGGATGCAATGTTTTCGCGTGATCTGCAGCAGCGGTTGCAACAGGCCATCGATCAATCAAACGCGCTAAACCCGGCCGACTGGCAGCGCCGCGGCTGGGTGCGCCGCACCTTGTCATGGCTGGCCTATGGCGGCGTGCGGCTGCTGGTGGGGTTGGTGGGTGGCGGGCGCTGGGTGTGACGGGAAGTTTCAGTGCCGCTTTATTCTTCCGTAGCACGTGATATCATTTTTCGAAAATTTATATCATTTTGTCTTTCAGGAAAGGAATCAAGCGATGGCCCGCACCCTTATTACGCTGGACGACCAGGCAAAAGCCTGGCTCGCCAGTCAGGCCAAAGCCGAGCGCGTTTCCATGAACGAAATTGTCCGCCGCGCCGTAGACCGTTTGCGTGCCGAGCATGATCGCACGCAGGCCCTGGCACAGGGCCTGCAGCGAACAGCCGGGATATGGAAGCATGGCGACGGCATGGAGTGGCAAAACCGGCTGCGTGACGAATGGGCGGACCGATGAATCGTCTGCTTGATTCCGTCATTCTGATTGATCATTTCAACGGGGTGGCGTCAGCTACCAACTACCTGATGCAATGGGCGCCCGACTGCGCGATCTCCGCCATCACCCGTGCCGAGGTGCTGACCGGTTTCGACGAAGCCGATTGGGCGCGCCCCATGGCCCTGCTCGCGCATTACCCGGTACTTGCAGTGGATGCCGCCGTAGCCGACGAAGCTGCGCGTCTGCGCAGGCAATACCGCTGGAAATTGCCCGATGCCCTGCAAGCTGCGTTTGCCGTATTGCATGGGTTGCGACTGGTTACCCGAAACACCCGCGACTTCCCGCCCGACACCTTCGGTTTCGTCGAAATCCCGTACCAGCTTGCGCCGCCGCAGTAGCGCCCGCCATCGCGCCATCCAGGTTTTGGATGGCCGCAATCTTCCTGGCCAGGGCGGGTGGCAATTGCGCATCGACCAGAAAGCGATGCACGTCAGGCTGCTTTTAATACCGGGTGATCGAATTGCCGCGCCGCATACAGCAAGGTGGCGGTGATGTCTTCCGCCTCCAGGTAGGCGTAATCGGCCAAAATCTGATCCCGGCTTTCGCCTGCCGCCAGCAATTCGAGAATATCGCTTACACGGATACGCATTCCACGGATGCAGGGCCGTCCACCGCACTGAGCCGGGTCAACGGTGATTCTTTCCAATGCCAGAGATTCCATTCCGCGTGCCTGTTTATGCCGACAGAATCATTGTATAGCGTTAATAGAGACGCTGAAAAGTTTGCTGAACGATAGTGACTTTATAGAAGTGCCCTGGGAAACAGGCAGGCTGAAGACGTAACAGCCTTGGCCGTTTCGGTTGAGTCAGGCGCTTCAACTGGCTTGGCAAACCCCATCAATATACGTATATTAATTATTAATTTATACGTATCCCGGGGTTCGCCATGTCCACCAACAAGCTCACGCTCAGCATCGATGCCGACACCGTCAAGAAAGCCAAGCGTTATGTCGCGGCGCACGGGACGAGCCTGTCACGCCTGTTGACGCAATACCTGGCCAGCCTGCCCGACGAGACCGGTAAACCGTTGCCGTCCCGGGTCAGTCGTCTGGCGGGGATATTGCCGCCGCAGACGGACATCGAAGAATACAAGGCCCATCTTCACGGCAAGCACGGTCTGTGAGGCTCTTCATCGACACCAACGTCGTGCTCGACGTGCTGGCGCAACGTGAGCCCTGGTTCGACGATTCGGCGCGCTTGCTGGCACACATCGAACAGGGCAGCGCATCCGGCCATGTCGCCGCACACACCCTCACCACCCTGCATTACCTGTTGGCACGGCATCTGGGGCAACAAAAGACCGCCGCTGTTCTGATCGACCTGACCACATTGCTCCGCGTCGAGCCGGTTGATCATCGGGTTCTGCAGCAGGCACTGGCGCTCGGCTGGCGTGACTTTGAAGACGCCGTGCAGGCGGTCACCGCTGCCCAGTGCCAGGCCGATTACCTCGTCACCCACAATCCGCGCGATTTCAAACAAAGCCTGGTCCCCGTCATCACGCCATCCGAATTTCTGGCGTTGCATAACTGAAGCCGTTGCCTTTGTGCAACAAAACAACACTTTTCCCCCTGTTTAATTAAAAAAACAACAACTCTTCTTGTCGGCGGGGGCGGAGTCTGGATAATCGGTTCCGTCCCCAACGCATTTATACGTGCAGGACAGCTCTGCAGAGCTTCAAACAGAAACTGGTTGCATGACTGGTTTAATTAATTTTCTTTAGGAGAAAGTAATGAAAAAAACTCTGATCGCACTGGCAGTTGCCGGCGTTGTCGCTGCTCCCGCTGCTTTTGCTGCTACTTCCAACGTCGACATCTACGGCGTCATGTCCTACTCGGTTGATCGCGCCAACACCGACGACAGCACCACGCTCGACGACACCGACCTGGTGACCGGCCGTGACAACGTCTCCCGCATCGGCTTCAAGGGCTCCGAAGATCTGGGTGGCGGCCTGTCCGCGATTTGGCAGATCGAGTCGCAGCTGAACACCGGCGCCGGCGCACTGGCTAACCGTAACACCTTCGTTGGCCTGAAGTCCGCTTCCATGGGCACCCTGATCCTCGGTCAGCACGACACTCCGTACAAGCTCGCCACCGGCAAGCTGGATCCGTTTGCTGACACCGCGGGTGACTACAACGCCATCATTGGCCGTTCCTCCACCGTTGCCGCTAACTTGCTGTTTGACCTGCGCGCCAACCAGACCGTGGCTTACATCAGCCCCACCTTCTCCGGCTTCCATGCGGCTATCGCTTATGTCGAAGTGAAAGCCGCTGAGGCTGCTGGTGTCGATAACACCAACGCTTTGTCCATGATGGGTATGTACGAGAACGGTCCGCTGTTCGCCTCGCTGGCTTACGAAAAGCATAGCAACAATGCCGGCGCTTCTACTGTTGATACCATCGCCGCCTGGAAAGCAGGTCTGGGCTACAGCTTCGGCAACGCCAAGATCGGCGCTGTGTACGAGAACATCAGCGGTGGCGACACCAACGCCGCTACTGTTGGTGGCGAGCCGAACGATCGCTCGGCCTGGTACCTGTCTGGCCAGTACAACATGGGCGCCATTGCTCTGAAGGCTGCCTACGGCCGTGCCGGTGACAGCAATGATTCAGCAGTTGCTGGTGTTGAAAATGACGACGGCGCCAAATTCTACGCCCTGGGCGCGGACTACAGCCTGTCCAAGCGCACCACCGTGTATGGCGTGTACACCAAGCTGAAGCAAAACGACACCACCGCCACTGCTATCGGCGGCGGCTATGATCTGACCCCCTATGCATCCGCTGCATTTGGTAACGATCCTTCCGTCTTCTCGGTTGGCGTGAAGCACACCTTCTAATTCAACGCCGGGCTCGCCCGGTTTGAACGATGAAGTTAAAAAGGGCTCCTTCGGGAGCCCTTTTTTATGGTGCTGCTTGCTCTGCAATTTACTTGCACGGCAACGCGAGGATCAGCCTTCCACCACCTCGAAATCATGCGTGATCTCGGCGGATTTGCCGAGCATGATGCTGGCCGAGCAGTATTTGTCGGCGGACAGATGCACCGCCTGTTCGACGCGCTTGGGGTCGAGTGCCTTGCCGGTGACGGTGAAGTGCACGTGGATTTTGGTGAAGACCTTGGGGTCGCTGTCGGCGCGGGTGGCGTCGATGTCGGCCACGCAGTCGGTGACCTGCTGGCGGCCCTTGCGCAGGATGTGGACGACATCGAAGGCCGAGCAGCCGCCCAGGCCCAGCAGCAGCATTTCCATGGGCCGCACGCCGAGGTTCTTGCCGCCGGATTCGGGCGCGCCATCCATCACCACGCTATGGCCGGATTCGCTCTGGCCGACAAAACTGACGCCTTCGATGAGTTTGACGCGGGCTTTCATGGGCTTCCTTCAGGCAATAATCGAGCGGAGTTTGTACCACAAAATCCCCAGCCATTCGTGCAGGGCGAAGGTGCTGTCACGCAGCCCGGCGGGGGTGGGGAGCAGGTCAAGGATTGAATCAAGTCGCATGCTGGAAAACTGGATACCCGCAGGGACCACGCTGAAGCCTTGCGCTTCAAACAAGGGCACGGCGCGTCGCAGATGCCAGGCATGGGTGATCAGCACGATGTGCTGGACTTGTTGTGCCTGTAAAAGGGGCGCCGATAACTGGGCATTGTCCCAAGTGGTGAGCGCGGCGCCTTCGATCCAGCGGGTGGGGACCTTGTATTCGCTTTGCAGGACGTGTTTCATGATCTGGCCCTCACTCAGTGTTCCGCCGCCGGGTTTGCCGCCGCTGACGAGTATGGGTAATCCGCAGGCGCGGTGCAGATGGGCCGCGTAACGCAGGCGCTCCAGACTGATGCCATTGAGGGTGTCGCTGCCGTATTCTGCCGCTGCGATGCGCCGCCCGCCGCCGAGCACGACGATGGCGTCCGCTGTGCGCAATGTGGCCGGGTTGAGGGGGGAACTGATCTCCAGGGTTTTGAGCAGCAGGCCGCCGACCCAGGGGGTGGACAGGGCATAAAGCGCGGCAGTGGAAAGCAGGATCAGCGACATGGCCAGGCGGGGACGACGACGGTTGAGAATGAGCCCGGCGACCAGCAGCAGCACCAATGATAGCGGGGGCAATAGCGCTGCGGCGATCAGGTTGGTGACAAGCCAGGCAATCATGGCGGGAATTGTATGCCAGCCTGATGCGGGATTTGCATACAGTGTTTGACTTTGCCCTGAGGGGGCGGTTAAAATGCCCGGCTTTCCGAGTTAAAGTCCTCTGTGCAGAGGTGGGTCATGAAAACCTTTTCCGCTAAAACGCATGAAGTCAAACGCGACTGGTTCGTGGTTGACGCTGATAACAAAGTCCTGGGCCGCCTGGCTTCCGAGATTGCCCGCCGTCTGCGCGGCAAGCACAAGCCCGAGTTCACGCCCCACGTCGATACCGGTGACTACATTGTCGTGGTTAACGCAGGCAAGATGCGCGTGACCGGCAACAAGGACACCGACAAGATCTATTACCGCCACTCCGGTTACCCGGGCGGCATCTACGAAACGACTTTCGGCAAAATGCAGGAGCGTTTCCCCGGTCGTGCGCTGGAAAAAGCGGTCAAGGGCATGCTGCCCAAAGGCCCGCTTGGCTACGCCATGATCAAGAAAATGAAAATCTATGCGGGCGCGGAACATCCGCACGAGGCGCAACAGCCCCAGCCCCTGGAAATTCAGGCTTAATCAAACTCAAGCTTAAATTAAGGTCACAACATGATCGGTAATTACAACTACGGTACGGGTCGTCGCAAGTCTTCAGTTGCGCGCGTGTTCATCAAGGCCGGCAGCGGCAAGATCGTTGTCAACGACAAGCCGGTGGACGAATATTTCTCCCGCGAAACCGGCCGCATGATCGTGCGCCAGCCGCTGGTGCTGACAGACAACCTGTCCCGCTTCGACATCATGGTCAACGTGGCGGGTGGCGGTGAGTCAGGCCAGGCCGGTGCCGTGCGCCACGGCATTACCCGTGCACTGATCGAACTGGACGCCGAAATGAAGCCCACGCTGAAAGCGGCAGGTCTGGTGACGCGTGATGCGCGCGAAGTCGAACGGAAAAAGGTCGGCTTCCACAAGGCACGTCGCCGCAAGCAGTTCTCCAAGCGTTAATTGCTTGCTGCAAAAAAGAGCCGTCCGTTACAGGGCGGCTTTTTTTCGCCCATCGGGAGGCGTGTTCTACAATTAAGGTCCATTTTCTGCAGGAAATCACAGCATGATCAAAGTCGGTATTGTGGGCGGCACCGGGTACACCGGGGTCGAGTTGTTGCGCTTGCTGGCGCGTCATCCGCAGGTGGAATTGAAGGCCATCACTTCTCGCAAGGAAGCCGGCATGCCGGTGGCCGACATGTTCCCCAATCTTCGTGGACACGTGGCCTTGGCCTTCTCCACCCCGGAAGACGCCGGGCTGGAGCACTGTGATGTGGTGTTCTTTGCCACCCCCAACGGCGTGGCGATGCAGCAGACCCGCGCCTTGCTCGATGCCGGCGTCAAGGTGATCGACCTGGCGGCTGATTTTCGTATCAAGGATGTGTCGGTATGGGAGCAGTGGTACAAGATGGAACACGCCTGCCCCGATCTGGTCGCCGAGGCGGTGTATGGCCTGCCCGAGATCAACCGCGCGGCGATCAAAGGTGCACGCCTGATCGCCAACCCGGGGTGCTATCCCACGGCGGTGCAACTGGGCTTTTTGCCCTTGCTTGAAGCCGGCGTGGTGGAGACTGGTTTTCTGGTGGCGGATGCCAAGTCGGGTGTATCGGGCGGGGGGCGCAAGCCGGAAACCCATATTCTGTTTGCTGAAGCAGCGGATAACTTCAAGGCCTACGCGGTGGGCGGCCATCGCCACTGGCCGGAAATCAAGCAGGGACTGGAAACATTTTCGGGCAAACCGGTGGGCTTTACCTTTGTGCCGCACCTGACACCGTTGATTCGCGGAATTCACGCCACTTTGTATGCCAGGATCAGCGCCGATATCGACCTGCAAAGCCTGTTCGAGAAACGTTATGCCGGCGAAGCCTTTGTCGACGTGATGCCTGCCGGCGCGCATCCCGAGACCCGCTCGGTGCGCGGTGCCAACATGTGCCGCATCGCCGTGCATCGCCCGCAGGGCGGCGACACCGTGGTGGTGCTGTCGGTGATCGATAACCTGGTCAAGGGCGCTGCCGGACAGGCGGTGCAGAACATGAATATCCTGTTCGATCTGCCTGAGGACACGGCGCTGGCCGATGTGGGGATGCTGCCCTGAGAGTCTTGCCCTCCCCGGAACTCCGTGGCTTGAACAGGGTCTTTACTTGACGTTGAACGGGTGATGCGGATAATTACCCCACATATTTTCAAGGAGCACCACTATGAATGCAGCAACCGAAATGGAATCCCCGCTGATCTTTACCGAGAGCGCGGCCAGCAAAGTCAAAAGCCTGATCGACGAGGAAGGCAACCCGGATCTGAAGCTGCGCGTGTTCGTGTCGGGCGGCGGCTGTTCCGGTTTTCAGTATGGCTTTACCTTCGATGAGACGCAGAATGCCGACGACACCGTAATGGTGAAAAACGGCGTGAGCCTGCTGGTTGATTCGATGAGCTTCCAGTATCTGGTAGGCGCGGAAATTGATTACTCGGAAGGCCTGGAAGGCGCGCAGTTCGTGATCAAGAACCCGAATGCCACCACCACGTGTGGGTGTGGTTCGTCGTTCTCGGCATAAGCACTGCTGTTGACCCCAATGAAAAAAGCGGCTTCGGCCGCTTTTTTCATTGGGGCGCGGTGAATGGTCCGTGTTCTGGCTTTGAGGCTCAAGCCGGGCAGATTGCGCCCAGGATGCGCGCGCCCCGTGCGCCGGTTACCGACGGCAGATTGCCGGGGGCACGGTGCAGCGTTTGCCGTGCCAGCCAGGCAAAGGCGAGCGCTTCCATCCAGTCGGGATCGATCCCCAGTTCGGCCGTGGTTGAAACCCGCACACCCGGCATGCGCGCGGCGATGCGTTGCATCAGGAGGCCGTTGTGCGCACCGCCGCCGCAGATATAGAGTTCCCGCGAGGGGCTGCATTCGCTGCTCACGGCATCGCACAGGCTCATGGCGGTAAATTCGAGCAGGGTAGCCTGTACGTCAGCAGGGGCAGGCGTGTGCTTGAGTTGGCCAAGTATTGCATCCAGCCAGACCAGATTGAATTCCTCGCGGCCGGCACTTTTGGGTGGAGGCTGTTGCAGGTACGGATGGCTGGCCAGCGCGGCCAGCAGGTTGGCATCGAGAGTTCCGCTGGCTGCCCAGGCGCCATCGCGATCGTAATGTGTGCCCTGGTGTCGTTGAACCCAGGCATCGAGCAGCATGTTGCCAGGACCGGTGTCCCAACCGCGTACAGTGCCGTTTACGGGCAAGTCGGTGATGTTGGAAATGCCGCCGATGTTGGCGATGACGCGGTGTGTCTCGGGATGTTGCAGCACTTGGGCGTGGAAGGCGGGAACCAGTGGCGCGCCCTGACCGCCCGCTGCGATATCACGGCTGCGGAAATCGGAAACAACAGTGATACCCGTGAGTTCGGCAAGTAGGGCGGCATTGACTATCTGCAGCGTGTAGCCATCAGCGGGACGGTGGCGCAGGGTCTGACCGTGGCAGCCAATCGCACGCACGGTGTCGGGTTCAAGGCCATCAAGCAGGTGATTGACCGCATCGGCGTACAGGTGCGCCAGTTCGTTGGCGGCACAGGCAGCGAGGTGGATTTCGTTGGGTTGCGGCGCGTGCAATGCCAGCAACCGGGCACGCAGGGCGTCTGAGTAAGGTAGGTAGTGGGTCTGGAGAAGCCGGGGCTGGCCTGCGGGCCCTATTTCGGCAAGGACTGCATCGACACCATCCAGACTGGTGCCGGACATGAGACCGACATAATGTTCGGCCTCATGCGTCGGGACTGCACTCAATCGAGGGCGGCTAGATTGGTGCCGCGCAGCAGGGCCAGTTTGTCAGACCAGTCGGCGGTCTGTTGCAGGAAGCGCCCACGCTGTGCAACGGACAGTGGAGGGGCACCGGGTAGCTTGATGGCCATGGGATTTTGCGGGCGGCCAGCGATACGTATTTCGTAATGCAGGTGCGGCCCGGTCGATGCGCCGGTCGTGCCGACATAGGCGACAACCTGCCCCTGGTTGACTGCGCGACCGGGGCGGATACCGGTTGCAAACGCACTCAGGTGGGCATAGTAGGTTTCAAAGCCGTTGCTGTGCTTAAGGATAAGGAGGTTTCCGTACCCGCCTTTACGACCAGCGAAAACCACTTTTGCCTCGCCGGTTGCCTTGACCCGGGTACCCGTGGGCGCGCCAAAGTCAACACCGGTGTGCGCGCGGTGGAACCCATAAATGGGATGCTTGCGCGAGTTGGTAAAGCTGGAGGTGACACGGGAGAATTCGAGCGGCGAACGCAGGAAACCCTTTTTCAGCGACTCACCCTCGGGCGTGTAGAAGCTTTCATTCCCGGATGCGTCACGGAACAGGACAGCACGGTAGGGCTTGCCAGAGTTGACGAACTCGGCAGCCAGTAGCTGACCAGCGGAAACGGGTTCGCCGTTGCGGTAGTTCACCGTATAGATGACCGAGAATGTGTCGCCACGGCGCAGGTCTTCGCGGAAGTCCAGGCTGGTGGAGAAGGTTTCAGCCATCTGGTTGGCGATCTTGTCGGGGATGCCGGCACTGTCCGTTGCGCCATACAACGACGACAAAATACGTCCGGAGCGCATGACCACGCGGGTTTCAAGCACAGCGCTGCTTTCAGCGGCGACATAGCTGTCGCCTTGCCGGCGAATGGTCAGCGCAGGCGCATTGCCACGTTCGAATTGAATGGTCAGCAATTGGCCGTCTTGCGTCGTTGTGGCCTGGATGCGCTTGCCGCTACGAATACTGGACGATAATTGGCGCACCGCATCGGTAGCCAGCAAGCCCTGGATTTCCAGGGCATCAATATTCAGTCGAGCCAACGCACTGGATAGCGTGTCGCCAGAGCGGATGACGCTTTCACGTTCAAATGTGGTGTTTGTGTTCACGCTAGCCAACACTGGCAGGGTGATGCTTTCGGTGATGGTTTCCGGGGTAATGTCGAGCGTGTTGGTATCCGGCGCCAGGCCGAAGGCGGCAACCACGCCAAAAAGCGGCAGGCTGGAGAGTGCAACCAGTGTGCGCAGGCTGAAGCGGCGTTCTGCACTGGTCATGCGATGGGTTAAGATTCTCAGTTTGGTGAGCGGCATAGACCGTTTCCCTTCTGTAATTGAGCCGGGAGTTTAACACAAGTACCCATCGGCTAATTTGTTCAATCCAAACAGCAGCTTGTGTGCTGGATGAAGCGGTATCTATGGTTTACGGTCAGGTTTGAGCAAACTTGACCTGTGGCAGAGAGGAATTTGATGCAGGACGTGTTGCAGGAAATAAAAAGAGGCACCGATGAACTGCTGGTCGAAGCCGAGTTGCTCGAGAAGCTGAAAACCGGACGTCCGCTGCGAATCAAGGCGGGTTTCGACCCGACTGCGCCTGATTTGCATCTTGGTCATACCGTTTTGCTGAATAAGTTGCGCCAATTCCAGCAGTTGGGGCACCAAGTGGTTTTCCTGATCGGGGATTTCACCGGCATGATCGGCGACCCGACCGGTAAAAATACCACGCGGCCCCCATTGACACGCGAAGCGGTCGCTGAAAATGCCAAAACCTACCAGGAACAGGTGTTCAAGATTCTCGACCCGGCCTTGACCGAGGTGCGGTTCAACTCGGAATGGATGGAGGGCTTGGGGTCGGTGGGTATGATTCGCCTGGCCGCGACACATACCGTGGCGCGCATGCTGGAGCGGGACGACTTTCACAAGCGCTATACCGGCCAGCAACCGATCGCGATTCACGAATTCCTGTATCCACTGATCCAGGGATATGACTCGGTCGCGTTGAAAGCCGACATCGAACTGGGTGGCACCGACCAGAAATTCAACCTGCTGATGGGGCGCGAACTGCAAAAGCATCATGGTCAACCCGCGCAGTGCATCCTGACCATGCCTTTGCTGGAAGGCACGGACGGTGTGAACAAGATGTCGAAGTCGCTCGGCAACTACATCGGCATCAATGAGCCGCCGCAGGAGATTTTCGGCAAGCTGATGTCTATCTCCGATGAATTGATGTGGCGTTATATCCATCTGCTGTCATTCGAGTCGCTGCAGACGATAGCAAGCTGGAAGCAGCAAGTGGCCGATGGCGCCAATCCCCGCAACATCAAGGTGAGATTTGCGCAGGAAATCGTCGCCCGCTTTCATGATGCTGCCGCAGCAACGCAGGCGCTAGCCGATTTCGAGGCGCGCTTCCAGAAGGGGGCATTGCCAGATGAGATGCCGGAAATCAGCCTGCCGGGCATCGAGGGTGCGCTGCTGGTGCCGCAGTTATTGAAGCAGGCTGGCCTGGTGTCGAGCACCTCGGATGCCATGCGCCAGATCGCCGGAGGCGGGGTGCGTCTCGATGGCGAACGCGTGGCCGATAAAGGCGTGGCGGTGCCTGTGGGCGCAACCGTGGTGGCTCAAGTGGGGAAGCAGAAGTTTGCGCGTGTCACAATTATTTAAAATTAATTCGACGAAAGTGTTGACGGATGTTTTTTGCTCTGTAGAATGCGCACCTTCTCGAAACGCAGCGAGATCGGCAAAAAGCGGATCCAGTTGCTAATCGATTGATCTTTAACAATTTACAGCCGATAGGTGTGGGTGTTGTTGCGGTAGTTGTTCTGACTTAGGTTGGGATGACAACTAGCATAAATGCTCACACTTGAAATTGAAGTCAAATTCATTTTGAGTTGAGCGA
>JAIOJU010000202.1 GCA_019911765.1 Thiobacillus sp. | reverse complement strand
GAGGACAAAGCCAAGATTCTGCGAGGAATATCCCAAATACTCTCGGAGATAGGAAGAGGGTCGGCAGCGCAGGATCCTTTGGAGGCGGCGAGAGCGCTTGTGTCGATGGTGCTGAGCCTTCCCGCTTGGTCTCAGCGCACGCAACGGCTTTCCCACGAGGCGCGCGTCATCCGTGACACACTGCATAGGGCGAGCGATCCCCACAAGGTGTTGTTCGTTGATTTGGCCTCCATATTGGGGAAAGGCGCGGGAGCTGGATACATTAAAGCGCTCCGTGGGCCGCTTCACGAGTTGGCTAACGCTTACGGCGACATGCTGGACAAGATCGAGTCGACGATGCTCGATGCGCTGGATGCGCCCCCGGATGATTTGAGCAGCCTCCGTGATCGTGCCGATACTGTGGCTCAGGCCACAGGAGATCTTCGGCAAGACGCTTTCGCGGCCTATCTGTTACGGCATGATGGAAGCCGAGCGAGCATCGAGGCGATTCTCAGCTTGGCGGCCAACAAGCCGCCTCGCGAATGGAGTGACCGAGACATTGATGCGGCGCTCCTTGAGGTCGCGAAATTTTCCCTCCGCTTCCGACAGGCTGAGGCCCTGATGGCTGTGCGAGGGAGAAAGCCGACAAGTGACGCCTTCGCCGTGGTCATCGGCGCAGGCGCGTCGGCCCAAACATTTTCTCGGCAGTTCGATCTGTCTGAGCGGCATCGGGTGACGGTGGAGAACCTCGCGGACGAGATTGCGGCTGGTTTGGTGGCCAAAGGGCTGAAAACCGAAGTGCTCTTGGCGGCGTTGGCGCGAGCGGGCTTGCGTTTGGCGACAGACGAGGAGACGGAGCGTGGCTGAAAGGCATGTGTTGGGGGTGTCCGGAGGAAAAGACAGCGCGGCGTTAGCGATCTTTGTCCGGCAGCATTTTCCTGAATTGGATGTCGAGTATTTCTTCACGGACACAGGCAAGGAGCTCCCGGAGGTCTACGAGTTCCTGGGAAGGCTTGAGGGCTTTCTCGGCAAGCCGATACTGCGACTGAATCCTCACCGGGACTTCGACTTTTGGCTTCGGGAATACAACCATTTCCTGCCATCGCCTCAAACCAGGTGGTGCACAAGACAACTCAAGCTGGGGCCTTTCGAGCAATGGGTGAGGCCGATGCTCGCCGCTGGGGACAAGGTCACCTCATATGTCGCGATCCGATCTGACGAGGAATATCGGGAAGGGTATTCCTCCACGCACAAGAACCTGAAGGTCAGCCTGCCTTTCCGCGAGCACGGAGTCGACAAGCGCGGCGTTTTGGAGATTCTCGATTCGGCCGGGGTTGGGCTCCCCAAATACTATGATTGGCGCTCCCGGAGCGGATGCACCTTTTGCTTCTATCAGCAAAAAATCGAATGGGTCAGACTGTTGCAGCGGCACCCTGAGGCGTTTGAAGACGCGAAGCGATATGAAAAGAACGCCATGGATCACGGCTCTCCATTCACATGGACGAAGGGCGAGCCATTAGACAAACTAGAGCGGCCGGAACGGATCCAGCAAATCATCGAAGATTTTGAAGCCAGGCGACTGCGGGAGTTGAGCAGCCGCCCCGTTAATCCGCTACGTCCAACCGAAGGCGTCGTCGATATCGACGAAATTTACGGGGAAGACGAGGGCGGTGGATCGTGCGCTATTTGCCACAAGTGATGAACCGCGACAGGACAAGCGGCGAGGGCAAGCCGGCCACTAGTTGCCCAATCTGTTCCAGGCTCCGGCCGCTGGCCGAGCACCTCAACGAGGCTGCTGAATTCTGCCTGTATCTGGGCAACCACGCAGAATACTCCGACGGTGAGTCCACCCGCACGGTCCGCACAGAGGTTATCGGCGACTGGCTCAGGCTCGCCGCGAGACTGGAGAGGGTGGAGATAAACGCGTGGGCGACCGAGGGCGACTCAGCTGCCCTCTACTGCGGCACCGTTGCTGACCGCGTCGACTCCGACTCCAAGCATTTCTCCGCTTACTCTACTGCTCTCACCCGCTTTATTTTCGTCGCCAACGCCCTCGAGGAGACATACCGGTTCATCGCCCATCACCATGACCAAATACCGATCCCGGCCAGCGGCAGAAAACCGAAGACGCCCGCAGTAAAGGCAGCTGCCCTGCTCGATGCCGGGCCCGTCGCCCTAGCTGAACACCACGGCCATGTAGTATCGAACCACGCGATCCTCTTTGACCGATACCTCGATGAGCACCGCGAGACGGATGAGGTGCTGCTATGCGAGAGGGGGGCACCGAGTCATGGTCTGCACATGCTCCGCATACTGAGGAACCATGTAGCGCACGGCGTCTTCCCGCTGATACCCAACCCGGAATTCGAGGGGGACTTCGACAGGGTCACACTGCTGCACCTCCTGAACCACTCGTGCAGGGTCGGGACGCTTTACGTCCAGGCGTTCGTCGGGGCTTTCAACAAGGGGTTCAAATCCAACGAATACAGCGACATCGAGGGGGCCTACGGATGCGAGTTCGAGCGCTTCCTGGCCAACTGCACGCCTGCATACGCTCTATCCCTCCATCTGACCGGCCCGTTCCGCCTAGCGACCTGGATGGAGGACGGTCTAGAATCACAATATCGATCACCTCGGGTTTGACCACACGGCGGTGCCGAGGCCTATTAGGCTTTCCGAACCGCTCGATTCAGGAAAACCCAACTCCCTTCTCGCCTTGGGCCCAGTAGGTCTCACGGCCATTACCATCTCGTAGTAGCTGAAGTCGTGCCCTCGAATTGCTAATTGTGTCCAACAAGAGGTCGAGCCGTATGGCGTTCGTTGCTCAACACCTTCTGCACAAATTGACGATAAGCATGTCCTGCAGGACACTCGAGTCCAGAACCAGATAAAATTCCTCTAAAACCATCCTCACTGTCCGCTCACCGCGCTTTTCTTGGATGCAAGCAACGCGGCAAGTTTCGCCCCCGAAGACTTGTTCCTCAACTGCTGGCCAGCGAGGCTCAGCAATTGCGCTTCGGCCAGGACTGGCTTGCCGGTAATCATGGTCCTTGTGACAGGATCCCACAAAATGTGATGCCAACATTCGTTCTGGAGCCACAAGTCGGCCTTTGTAAGCGTCCGGACCGCCTCGACGATGCTCAATCCCCTCGAGGCCAGGAGCCTAACCGCCCTAGCAAACACCTTTTGTCCTGCGGGTCTGAACAACAGGTGGTTTCGCTCGACAGTCCGATAGTCGCCCGGCTTGCCATTTGCTTCGATCAGGACCGCCCCAAACTCCGGAACCTCGCTGAGGAGTGCATCAAGAAAATCCCTGCACATTTGGAGATGGGCCTCTAGTGCTTCCTCGGGAGGTCGCTCCTGGTCGAAACTTTTTCGTCCCCCATACAGATCTTTGACGATTTCATACAGGCCGACGACACTAGTGACGGCGGTCTCGTCTCCGACCGGGATAGAGCCGCCGCTCCCGTAGAGGATATGCCCCCTGGCGTCCTCGAAAAGCCAATGGGAGTCGATCAGCCGTCTCGTCACGATGGCGAAACCGTTGTCCTCGTCCAAGGCTATCGTCGCAGCCCTCGCGATCACCTTCGCACGCTTGTTGACGGTGGTGAAGAGCCGACGCGTCCTCTCCTTGCCCGCCGGAGTGGAGGCATTATGCGCGACGAATATCGCGCTCACGTAATCGGAGGCGAGCGAGTCATCCCTGCCTTCCGCAGCCAACGCTAACTTGATGCCGGCGACACGGTGCTGACCATCTATGGCGAACAGACGCTCATCCCCACTCAAGCGCAAAAGGCCGAGTCGCCCTTCGATTCCCTCCCTCTGCTCATTGGTGATCCCTGAGTCCTGTGGAATATTCACCTCGATGGGGTTCCAATCCGGGGCTCCACCATAGACGCCGACGATGAGCGAGCCTAGGAATCGCTGCGGGGTCTCTGCAATGTATTTTGCGATGGCCTTCGCGTGGGACTCAATCGCCTCGCGTTGTATCCAGTCCGATAGTCCCTTGCGTTCGTGGACCTCGTCCGGAGCTTTGACTAGTCGGGCCACTTCGTCGAAACTCAATGTCGTGACATAGAACGCCCAGTCGCCTACCTTTGAACGGATGGCTGGGAGAAGAGTTGGATTTCCCATCAAAACGCCCTCATGGTCTGGCTGACAGACGCCTCGAAGCGGTGGTTAAAATGCGGACGGAACGCACTGAGCATCTTATTCTCCAGATCCTCGGCCGCCGCCACATCTGCGGTGATTGTATAGAGGTAGCGAAGGTGTCCCTTCCATTGGTTGATCATCCTCCAAACGTGTGGACGACGAGAATCGACCAGCCTCTTGTTCTGCTCCCCGATATAGGAGCTTATCCGTTCGTAAAGGCTCGTTGCCTTGCCGACGTAGAAAAGCCCGCATGCAAAGGGAAAATCGAATAAATCTGATTTGACTACGAAGGCGTATACGCCCGGTTCCCTTGGGATGTCTTCGCGCCTCGCCGGCGGGAAAACAATTTCAAACCACGTGTGCGACGAGTGGGCCGCCAATGCCCACGCCGTTGGCAAAAACGCCATCTCGACCATGTGACTGTGGACAAACGCCAAGTCATTGAGGTCCTCCTCGATCTCGACCGCAGTTGTCATCCCTTCGTCTCCCTGCGATTATCGGCAACGATAGCCTTAACGGTTTGCTCCAAGTCGTCGTCCGACAGGAAAGGGGCCTGGGCGAAGATGAGGCCCTGCTCTCCATTGAGCTTTGCCGCCAAATGTCCCTTGCCCAGCAGAAGTTCCGCTCCAGGGCGATCAAGAGCGATTTTGGAAGTCGCTTCGCTGGCCACTTTGAGAATTAGCCGGTTACCGAGGTTTTCGCGGAGTTGCATCGGCATCACATCCTTATCCGGGCGCTGGGCGGCAAATATCAAATGGATGCCCGCCGCACGCGCCTTCACCCCGAGCCGCTGGACAGCCGCGCTCACCGCCGCCTTATATCCATCGTCAAGCATCCAATCCGCGAATTCATCATGGACTAGGAAGATCATCGGAAGTCGGTTCTCGGGCTGGGCTTTGGCGTTGTAGGTCGCCAAGTCCCTAGCCCTGGCAGCTGCGAATGTCCGGTAGCGATTCTCCATCTCTTCAACCAGCCCAGCCAAAATCTCCGCAGATCGATCGCGTGTGGTGATGATGGGCTCTCGCATGTGAGGCAAATCTTCCAGCGCTGCGTAATCGACGCCCATCTTGGGATCGATAAGGACAATTTGCGCCAAGTCTTTCGGGTTGGTCGCAGCGATGTCGAGCAGAATCGCTTGAATCAGAACAGACTTGCCGCTGCCTGTGGCCCCTGCAACCAAGGAGTGCGGCTCGTGGGAGGCCAGTCCCCCGTGCTCCCCACCAAGATTGAGATACAGGACGGAACCGTTGATCTCCTGAACACCAAGGACGAAGGATGTGTTGATCCCGGCCGCGTTTCTGTTGAGGCTTCTTCGAGCCCATAGGTCCCACAAAGACACGGATTGTCTTTTGTCGCCGGCCAGAGTGACCACGATTTCCCCTGGCTTTGGTTGCACGGTAACCAATTGCAGAGCGTGGGTCGTCAACATCTGCATGCGCTTCGCCTCAATGTCTTCGACCCGCAAGCGGTCGGAACCGGCCAGCCGAATCAAACATCCATTCGGGGTCAGGCGAGTTCCCAACACGGCCGCTTGGAGGCCATAGCTGTTGAGGGCGGACTTGAGCTTAAGAGTCATCTCTTCAGCCCAGGCGGTCCGAGCTGCCTCGTCGGATTGTCCGGTGGCAGCTTTTGTCGAGACGAGCTTGGCGAACGATGAGGAGCTTTCGGGATGCTTTGCCTCCGGCCCCTCTCCAATGACCGGAGCGGGCTGCGCTATCGGCGTTTGCACAGGGGCTGGCGGTTCCTGCGAAATAGGTTTCTCAACGGACTCAGCTGAAGGCGGCGAGACTTCCTCAGTGGAAGGTTTGGCGAGCGCCGCTAAGCGTTCTGCCATCGCAGACCACGCGACACGGGGGGCAGGCAAGCGGGGGCTGGAGGTTCCCCAAGGCGCCTGGGAACCGATTGATGACCGAACCGCAATTGGACTTTCCTTTTTGGCGTAAGCCTCGGCGAGCTTTCGAAGATCAGCGCGATCGAAGACCTCCTGCCACGCCTCAATGCCGTCAGTATCGTCCAGCAAAACTCGCTCGGAGCCGGGAGCGGGGGAGGTCGGGTCGGCGGAGTGGATGAATACATGGGAATAGCCGCGAAGCGAAATCTTCGCCTCCCCATCGCGCAGCTTTGCGCGAACCCGTTCGAGCAACGCAGAGCAACCTGGAGGAATGTCAGCGTCAATGAGCAGGTCGGCGAGTCTTGAAAGCCACAGGTCGCGATCGAGTCGGCCAGGGTCTCCGAAGAGCGCCTCCCTGAAAGTCGAAAGAGTGGCCATGAGTTGGGCCTTGGAAGATCTCTTGGCTTCCGCCGCCCCTTGAGCCGAAATATATTTCGACTCGACAACCGCCACATGGAGAGTCGGCCCTTCATCTGCTTCCTCAACGCAAAGGACCAAAATGTCTGCGATGCGGCTCTCCCGCTGCGCGAGCCAATCGGCGTAGTCGTCAAGGAGAAAGAAGGCGGTGAAGGACAGCCGGGATCCGTTCCCCGCCAGATTCTTCAGCTCGCGATCGAGCAAATATCGGCTCATCACTAGGCCGATC
Source organism: Thiobacillus sp. (assembly GCA_019911765.1). Taxonomy (GTDB): domain Bacteria; phylum Pseudomonadota; class Gammaproteobacteria; order Burkholderiales; family Thiobacillaceae; genus Thiobacillus. Next base: position 3,162 of record JAIOJU010000202.1, on the reverse strand, counting down.
ATTTCGCCTGCGGAGACGCCCCTTTTCGCCGCTCGAAGGACCACGTCGCCTGAAATGGAGAGAGCATCCTTTTTTGCTCGCGCGACAACTTCATCCATCTCTAGCGCATCGATGGTCAATCCCAGCTCGTCGAGCCTGCGACGAGCTAAAACGCCGAGCAGACGCAGCTCGGATGTCGAGCTTACGATCATGTTCCGGCCGTTCGTCGAGGAGCGCCGATAGCGAACAACGGTGATGCCGTTCGCCTGAAGCTGACGCTTATCAAGCAGCTCGTCATAAGTGGCTACCCACTCGGCCAGCGAATGAGCGTCATCCAGGATTCCTCGCAGGCTCTCGCTTTGAAGGGATATTCTGCGCGCCGGCAAAAACAGGTTTCCTGGAGGCGCGTCTTGCTGTCTTGCGACGGCTGCGACCGTGCTCACATATGCCCAGCCGGAGGAGGTTTGGCGAGGGCATGTCAGGAAGGTCGTTGATTTGAGCTCGTTCTCGCCTGAGACGCTGCGGTAGGACCAGCGTGAGGGAGCGTGCTCCAAGTCAGGACGATCATTGCTCCAATCGACCGGAATCCATTCCACCGCAGCGGTCCTCGATACGACATCATGCAAAAAAGCGATATCGAACGGTCGAAATCCAGCCGTAGATGAGGGTGGGGTGGCTGAAGACGGGATCGCGGAAATGCGAAGCTTCGACATGAAATTTTCAGAAGTTTCGCTGACGACAGGCATATCGGCGTCGTCTCCGGACTTTGCGACAAGCTCCGCATAGATTCTTCGCAGCTTTTCAGGATCACGATGCCGAACAGAGACATTGCATTGAAAGTCCCCGGAAATCTGCATCCCCGCAAGCTCGCGCACAGTGGCGAGAGGGAGTTCGGCCGCGTCAGAGTTGTAAAGCAGGACGCTTAAATTGGCGGCCTCGTGAGGCTGAAGGCTCACATACCGCTCAAGAAGATCCTTAACCTGCTTGGCAGCCACTCCTGGCTCAACGTCGCTCAAAGAATCGTCTGATCCGCGAACGGGCTGTTCGAGGAGGCTGTATCCGTTGACCGTGCTTGTCTCTGAGACCAGGACCGAGACGCCCCCGCGGGCCGCGATGGCGATTTCCGGATAGAAGGGATGAGCCAGCTCCTCGGAAAATTCCTTGAAGAAAATTTTCGGGTCGCCGAAGGAAATATTCTCGCTGCCGAGCATATGAGCCACGAGTCCTGCGACTCTGCGAGTTTTCACCGCAAGAGCCTTTAGCCGTTCCGGATGCCAAGGCGGAATGATGACGCAGGGCTGCTCGCCAAGAACCCGCGCAGTTCCGATCGACAGCGCTTCTGCCACTAGCCTCGCGCGGCAAACATCTCCGCGAGCATGGGTGAGCAAGGCACGCAAAAAAGATCCGAACGTCTCAGCCTGTCGCAAGACAGCTTCGCCATGGAGGCCTGTTTCGATGAAGTCTTTTACCGCCTTGATGTAATCAATTTCAAAGGCATCCCAGGCTGTCCGCAAGTCGTCACGCTGCTCTGGTGTAAGGCGTCCCTCAGCCGCGAGATCTTCGATTGATCGCTTGATTGCGCTCCTCAGGCTTCGAAGTTTTGCCGGAGCAGGGACTAAAGAGCCAGAGTCTCTGGAGAAAGTGGCCTCTAGGGTTCCTGTGTCGAGAAGGGAAACGCTTTGCACCCTGCCCTTCTTGCTGACAAGGCGACGAGGAATTTCCGTGTAGGCAACCGTTCCTTTTTCTTGGAGCCGGCGCATGTCGTCGAGAAGGGACAGTCCGATCGCTTCAGGCTGAAACGCCCATAAAAGCTGGGTCTTCCCCAAAATGGATTCGCTCTCGTTGATTCGCTCGACAAGAGCAACCTCGAATTTGATTTGGATGGCTTGTCTCGCAACAGAAACCACCTTTTTGACCGTCTTGCGAATCTCCCTCTCTCGGGCGATGAAGGCTGGATGGTCGAAAAGCGGCTGCGGCAGATTTCCGCTGCCCATGCGCTCGACTCGCCAGTCGACTTTGTCGCCCATGAGTTCGCGGATTCCGCGATACATCAGGGAGAAGAACGCTCCGACATCATGGTTGAAGCGCTCGCGCCATTCTGTCCGGCCCTTGGATACAGTAAAGCGCAGGAAGCGCTCCCCCTTGGGCTTTCCAGTTCCGGCTACCAGGCGCTGCGCCGCTGTGGCGAATCCATCGAGAAAGTCGTGGCATTCAATAGGCTTGCCGAAGACAACCTTTTCCCAGCGCGAATGCAGAGAAGGGTTTTGCTCCATGTTGCGTCGATGGAGGTCGAAGAATATCTCGTCATCCTCATTCCATTCCGAGCGCCGCTCCCTACCCTTGAGATCCTCCAAATGAGTCCGCCAGCGCGCGTCCAACAAACCTGGCTCATCGCAATCGTGGTCAAAAAAATGGATGGTCGCTTCGGCGAGGCCTAGCTGCTTGGCTCTCGCTTTGTCGAAAATGTGATGGACGCCGTCAATTTCCCATTCGAGAGCGGCCAATTCTAAAGCGGCCTGCGTGTCACCTGGGGGAGCGCCAATGAATGCCTCAATGATGGGCAGAGCATAGTCGGCGATCTGGTCCGCGTTCTGGTCCAGTCGATCGCGCATTTCTTCTGGATCTAATGGCTGGCCGTTGGGACGCAGATGCGACAAGACGGGAGCGCGATTGGCGAAGATCTTGTCGAAAGCCTTGCGCCAAGGGGTGGAGGCGGTTCCGAAAGTTCGGGCGTTGGAGAACAGCAGCGTATCTCGGGGAAGGCCAACCCAAGGCAAAGCCCATCCAAGCGCGTGGCGAATTGGATGCCCAAAGGTGTTGGTGGCTTCGCTGATCTTGGCGCAATACTGCCCAAGTTGGTTAAGAGAATGCTCAGATGCCGCCATTAGCCCCTTTAGGGCCGCTCGGAAAACAGCGCGGTCTTCTGGGGTTGGAGACATGCCGGCCACATGGCAGGCCGCTTCGACCCAGGCGCTTTCATTGGCTCTGAATTCCTTGGCGCCCAATGCTGTGACATGGCCGAGGGTATCCGCGAGGTTATGCTCGTTCCCGTTGGCGGTGAGCAGCGCCTCTCGGGTTGTGCCGGCGTTGCGGACCGCCCCCGCATTGAGATTCGTAAGCGCTTCGGGAGGGACATCCGTTCCGAACACCAACGTCTCCGGAATTTTCAGATCAACTCTGGGC
>JAIOJU010000016.1 GCA_019911765.1 Thiobacillus sp. | reverse complement strand
ATTCGGAAGAGTCGAGGGCCAGCGCTCGCTGAAACGGATTGTGCTGGAGCCGTTCACCCAGGGACGCGTACTTGGCCTGGAGCAGGGCGGCAGAACGCGTGTCCGGAACGGAGGCCAACGCCACCCCCGCGCCAAATAACGCTATCCAGACGAACAGTGACCGCGTCGGCCAGGTCAATGGGATTTCCCGATAGGGTGGTTCATCGATTGAGGGCTTCTGCTGTTTGTCGGGGTGCTTCGTTGTGCCGGCGCCTCCTCGCAGATCCGTTGCGGACTCGTATGGTTCCCCATGTCGAGGCGATCCTGAGTGGACAAACGGGCTCTCCGCCGATGGATGTGCCGTCATTTCCACATGACGTTGGATTCCGCCTTTGCTGCTGCAGCGAGGAGGTTGATGAGCGGCAGCGCCCGGTGTGCCAGACTCACCACCGGCTCATCCGCATCCTTGTCCTCAACAGGCGGCGGTAAAGCTTTTTCTGCGTCGATCGCGGCTGTCAACCGGCTCAGCGCCGCCGGAACATCTTCCGCCAGAATCGCGCCGGGTACGGTTGCACTGTGTCCCATCATTTTCAGCATGGCCAGAGCGACATCCCCGAACATCGTGATGTCGGCATAGGCATCGGTTGTGAACGTAACCAGCATGGTGTCCTCCTTTATCAGCTCAAAAGCACTTCGGCATGATGTTCCCGGCGGTCGTCGACCAGAGGAATGCGTGAGTCGGGGCGCTCGACGCCATCTACCGTAACGCGGGTCACGTGTCCCCATTGTTCGCCGATGCGCCGGACGGTGATGTGGTAGACCGTCTCGCGATAGCGGTAGTGGATTTTGTAGGATTCCCACTCGGCCGGGATGCACGGCGCGATGCGCAGATGATCCACTTCCAGGTGCAGTCCCAGCAGGGTTTCCACGGTCAGCCGGTACATCCAGCCGGCCGCGCCGGTGTACCAGGTCCAGCCGCCGCGGCCGGTGTGCGGCGCCACGCCATAGATGTCCGCACACATGACGTAGGGCTCGACCTTGTAGCGCGCGATCGCCTCCGGCGTGCTGCCGTGATGGATGGGATTGAGCATGGCGAAGCATTCCCACGCGCGTTCGGTGTCGCCCATCATGGCGAATGCCATCGTGGTCCAGATCGCAGCATGGGTATATTGGCCGCCGTTCTCGCGCACGCCGGGAATGTAGCCCTTGATGTAGCCGGGTTCCAGGTCCGACTTGTCGAAGGGCGGGTCGAGCAGCTGGATGATCTGCTTGTCGCGCCGCACCAGGCGTCGGTCCACCGCCATCATCGCCTGGCGGGCGCGTACCGGATTGCCGCCGCCCGAGATGACCGCCCAGCTCTGGCTGATCGAATCGATCTGGCATTCGTCGTTGGCAGACGAGCCGAGCGGGGTGCCGTCGTCGAACCAAGCACGCCGATACCAGGCGCCATCCCACGCCTGGGCCTCGATGTTGCTGCGCAGCAGGGCCGCCTGGGTGCCGCACAACTCGGCAAATTCCTGATCATTGCGGTTGCGTGCCAGGCCGGCAAACAGCTCGAGATTCTCGACCAGGAACCAGGCCAGCCACACGCTCTCGCCCTTGCCGTCGCGACCGACGAGGTTCATGCCGTCGTTCCAGTCGCCGCAGCCCATCAGCGGCAATTGATGGGTGCCGAAGCGCAGGCCGTGCTTGAGCGCGCGCACGCAGTGCTCATAGAGGCTGGCCGCTTCGGGCGAGCGCTGCGGCTGGTCGTAGTAGGCCTCCTCTTCCGTATACAGTTCGCGGCCTTCCAAGAAATGGATGGACTCGTCGAGTACGCCGGTATCGCCAGTCGCCATCACATAACGGCAGGCGGCATAGGGCAGCCACAGGTAGTCGTCGGAGAAATGGGTACGCACGCCCTGTCCGTTGGGCGGGTGCCACCAGTGCTGCACATCGCCCTTGAGGAACTGGCGCCCGGCGTGCCGGATCAGCTGCTCGCGGGCGAGCCACGGGGTGGCATGGACCAGCGCCATGGTGTCCTGCAATTGATCGCGGAAACCGTAGGCCCCGCCGGACTGGTAATAGCCGCTGCGTCCCCACAGCCTGCAGGACAGGGTCTGATAGACCAGCCAGCCGTTGGCCAGCAGGTTCAGCGCAGGGTCGGGCGTGTCCACATTCACCGCGCCAAGGCTGCGGTTCCAGTGCTCCCACACCGTTTCCAGTGCCTGGCGTGCGCTCGCGCGCCCACCGAAGCGCTGGATGAACTGCCGTGCTTCGTCGGCGTTGCGGGCCGCGCCGAAGACGAACACGATCTCGCGCGTCTGTCCTGCGGCCAGCTCGATCCGGCTCTGGATCGCGGCGCACGGATCCAGACCTGCGCCGGTCCTGCCCGACAAACGCTTGCGGCGCATCGCCGCCGGGCTGGCCAGCGAGCCGTTGCGGCCGATGAACTCGGTGCGGTTTCCGCTCACCGTCCGCTCGCGCTCGCTGACGTGGGCAAACACCACCCGGTTGGCGCATTCGCGGCCGTAGGCATTGCGGGCAAACAGCGCGCCGGTGTGCGGATCCGATTCGGTGACGATGTGCATCAGGTTGGCATGCCGCCACTCGCCGAGCACCAGTTCCCAGTACCCGGTCAAGGACAGGCTGCGCGCGCGCTTCGACTGGTTATGCAGCTTGACCACCACGAATTTCACCGGGGCATCCATGGCGACATAGGTGAACAGTTCCGAGGCGATGCCGGACTCAAAGTGCTCGAACACGCTGTAACCGAAGCCGTGCCGGCACACATAGCCCGACTTGCCACGGGCAGGCAAGGGCGTCGGCGACCAGAACGCCCCGGTTTCCTCGTCGCGGATATAAAGCGCCTCGCCGCTGCTGTCGGAGAGCGGGTCGTTGTGCCAGGGGGTCAGCCGGAACTCGTGCGCGTTTTCCGCCCAGGTGTAGGCGCTGCCGCTCTCGCTGACGACCGTGCCGATGTGTGGGCTGGCGATGACGTTGACCCACGGCGCCGGCGTGGTCTGGCCGGGTTCGAGGGTGACGACGTATTCGTGTCCATCGGGGGTGAAGCCGCCGAGGCCGTTGCTGAAAATGCGCTCGCGCGCCGCCAGCGGATACACCGGTTCGTCGAGTACCTGCAGCGCGGGGTCCAGGCGGTCCGAGGCACGCTCCGACGACACCCGGCGCTCCACCTGCTCGATCAGGGTCTCGGCGGTGTCGCTGAAAACGATGCGGGCAACCGTCTGCAGCAATACCCGCTCATCCTCGGAAAGCTCTTCGGCGCGGCGCACGAAGACGCCGCCCGGTTTGTCGATCACCTGCGCTTCGGGCCCCGCATGGATCAGCCCCATGATCAGGTCATGCAGCACCGCGCGGTAGCCCGAGAAATCCTCGTTCACGATCACCAGGTCGGCAGCCAGGCCTTTCATGCGCCAATAGGCGTGCGCCTGCAGCACCTGCTTGACCAGGTCGATGCGGTTGAGGTCGCCGATGTGCAGCAGGACGATCGGCAGATCACCCGAGATGCCAAAGCGCCACAGCCCGGACTGCCCCAACTGGTTGCGGGCAATGATGCCGGGCGCGGCGCGGCGCAGGGCATTGCCGTAAATGACCGAACTGGCCAGACGGCCAAAGACCTGGGCATCGGCTTCGGTGGCGTTGAGGGCGCGCAGCACCTCCTGGCTCTGGAACCAGGCCATTTCGAACGCGCGCTCGACGAAATGGCGGTCGCAATATTTGTCCAGCAGGGCCAGTGCGGCTTCGCGCGTGTCCGCGACGCCGGAGATGATCTGCACGCTCGCCGATTCGTCGGGCGACAGGGTCAGGGTGCGGCGGATCGCCACGATGGGATCAAGCACCGGCCCCTCGGTATTTGATAAATCATGGCTCGACAGGGTCGATGCGCTGTCGCCGCTGTCCATCACCACCGGATTGGCCGCGCTGCGACCGCGTCCGATGAATTGCGCGCGGTCGGTCTCGTAGGACGCCGCGTCGGCCACCGCCCCGGGTGCGGCCAGCAGGTGGAACATCCATGGCACCTGCTCACCCGGCGTGCGGGGGCGCCGGGTGCAGAGGATCGCCTGGCGCTCGGGCAGGATTTCGGTCTGCACGAACAGATTGCTGAAGGAGCGGTGCGCCAGGTCGGCATTCAACGGTGCCAGCACCACTTCCGCGTAGCTCGTCACCTCGATATGACGCACTCGCGACGACTGGTTGGTGAGCGTAACGCGACGGATCTCGACGTCGTCTTCAGGGGACACGCTGATCTCGGTGTGCGCTTCGATCGCCTGATCGCGCCGCCGGTATTCGGCGCGCGCCTGCACGAAGATCGCCTCGTAGTGATCGGCACGGCGCAGGGTCGGCTGGTGCGCGGTCGACCAATACTTCCCGCTGTCGCGGTCGCGCAGGTAAATGAAGGTGCCCCAACCATCGGAGGTGGCATCCTCGCGCCAGCGGGTGACGGCAAGGTCGTGCCAGCGGCTGGTGCTGCCGCCGGCATGGGTCGCCATGACGTGGTAGCGGCCGTTCGACAGTAGATGAACTTCAGGGATCGGTGTGTTCGGGTCGGTGAACACGCGCATGATCGAACCGACGTCCGCGCTGGGCGGACGGGCGGCGGCGCTTACTTCGGCCGCGTGCGGGTGCAGGGTGGCGCCCTTCTTCGGCACCCGCTCCTGCAGCAGCAGTTCGGTCGCCCGAGCGAGTGGATCGGACATGAAGCGGCGCTGCATCGGCTGGTCGAGCAACACATGCGCAAAGCCCAACAGGCTCATGCCCTGATGGTGCGCCATGAAGGACCGCACGATGGCGTGCGGCTTGCCGCGCGGCACCCGTGTGGGCGTGTAGTCGATCGCCTCGTAGAAACCATAGGCGCCGAGGAATCCCTGATCGGCCAGCGTCTGCAGGTTGTGGCACGCTTCCCGCGGCATCACCGTCAGCGCCAGTGCGCTGGCGTAGGGTGCGATGACCAGATCGTCGCCCAGCCCGCGCTTGAAGCCGAGGCCGGGCACGCCGAACGCCCGGTACTGGTAGACCTGGTGCATGTCGGTGGCGTTGTAGCAGGACTCTGAAATTCCCCAAGGCACCGCGCGTTGCCGGCCGTATTCGATCTGGCGCGACACCGCGGCCTTGCAGGTCTGCTCCAGCAGGGTGTTCGGGTAACTCGGCATGATCAGTTGCGGCATCAGGTATTCGAACATCGAGCCGCTCCATGAAATCAGGCTGACGTCGCCGCCATGGCTGGTGAGCAGGCGGCCGAGCGAGAACCAGTGCTTCTGCGGCACCTGTCCCTGCGCGATGAGCAGGAAACTGGCCAGGCGCGCCTCCGACGCCAGGAGGTCGTAGCAGGACGGATCGCGGCGCCGTTCGCCGACGTCGTAGCCGATGGTCAAGAGGCCGCACGCGGAATCGTAAAGAAACTCGAAATCCATCACTGCCAGTGCGCTGCAACGGTCCATCAGCGCATCGATGAGGCCGAGCTGCGTCACAGCACCCGCTGCATCCGCGGCGGCCAGCTCCATCCGGTTCGGGAAGTCGGAGCCCTGCCACGGTTCGGGTGCCAGCGATGCAAGCTCGTTCCGCAGGGCGCGGGACTGACGGTCGAATGCCTGCGCCCAGTAGTACCGTTCGTCGTCGATGCCGGTATCCGTCGGCAGCCATGCAAGCAGCGCGCCGCCGATGCGGTGAATCTCGTTCAGCGCGCTGGTGGCGGCAGCCAGCGTCTGTGGCGGGCCGTCCAGCGTAAGTGCGCGCAGGCTGTCCTGCAGCAGGCCGATCTTTTTCGCCAGTTCGGGTGCAGGTGCGGCGGGCAGTTGTTCGGCCAGTACCTGCAGGGTGTCCTGTAGCCCCTGCAACGCATTGGCTGGAAGCACCGGCTGATACTTCAGTTCGGCCAGCCCCGCCTGCAGGGTGAGCAGGCTGCCGGCCAGGTTGCCGCTGTCCACCGACGAGACGTATTGCGGGTGGAGCGGTTGCAGCGTGTGGGTGTCGTACCAGTTGTAGAAATGGCCGCGGTAGCGTTCCAGTTTTTCCATCGAGGCCAGGGTGTTGCCGATGCGCTGCAGGCATTCCCCGACCGTGAGATAACCGAAATCGACCGCTGCCAGGTCGGCCAGCAGCGACATGCCGATGTTGGTGGGCGAGGTGCGCGAGGCGATGGCCGGCGCCGGATATTCCTGGAAATTGTCGGGTGGCAGCCAGTTGTCATCCGGACCGACGAAATCCGCGAAGTAGCGCCAGGTGCGGCGGGCCGCGGTGCGCAGGAAGGCTTCCTGGTCGATGTTGAGACCCGGGACGGGGGCCGCCAGCGGCCGGCTGATCCACCAGGCGAGGATGGGCGACAGCAGCCACAGCAGCAGGATGGGCGCAGCGGCGAGCCATGCCGTTCCTGTCATGGTTAGCGCCACACCCAGCGCCATAGCCAGAACAGGCGCGATCCACATCTCCCGGAAAAAATCAGCCAGCGACTGGCATGCGTTGCGGCGTGCGTACGAAGGCAGCTGCCACAGCATCAAGCCGTGTCGGGTGAACAGCATGCGCACGCCCGAGCGCAGGATCGCGCCCAGGCCAATCCGTGTGTCGTAGGGCAAAAAGGCCAGGGTCAGCAGGGCGAGCATGAACGGGCGCCCCGCGGATTTGCCGGTCAGGCTCAGGTGCACCAGCCAGTCGCGTTCTTCAGGCTTGCGGATGAGCTCGAAGGCGGTGGACAGCAGGGTGGGCAGGAATACTACCGCCATGATCAGCAGGATCCACAGCCACACGGGGGCCAGCAGCCATCCCCCCGCCAGCAGAACAAGCAGTGCCGGTGCCACCAGGCTGCGCCGCAGGTTGTCGAACAGCTTCCACCACGACAGCGCCGAGAGCGGGTTCGCCTGCCGCTTTGCCTTTTCTCCCTTTGGTCCAGACGGCCCCGGCACGCGCGGCAGCAGCCAGCCGGCCAGCTGCCAGTCGCCGCGTATCCAGCGGTGGCGCCGGCTGGCCTCGATGGCATAGCTGGCCGGATGCTCCTCGATGAGCTCGACATCGGTCACCAGCGCCGAACGCGCATACCCGCTTTCCAGCAGGTCGTGACTGAGGATGAGGTTTTCCGGAAAGCGTCCGTCGACGGCCTGGCGGAACGCATCGACGTCGTAGATGCCCTTGCCGATGAACGAGCCTTCGCCGAACACGTCCTGGTAGACATCCGAGACCTCGCGCGTGTAGGGGTCGATACCCGAGTCACCCGCGAACAGTTTGGTAAAGCGCGACTGGCCGGCGCTGGTCAGGCTGATCGAGGCGCGCGGTTGCAGGATCGCGTAGCCTTCGACAATGCGCCCCTTGGCGGCGTTAAAGACCGGACGGTTGAGCGGATGCGCGAGGTTGCCGACCAGGGTGCGGGCCGCGTCGCGCGGCAACTGCGTGTCGGTATCCAGGGTGATGACATACTGGATCGAAGCGAGGAGGGACGGATCGCCGATGATGTCCGAGAAAGCCGTGTGCGCTTCGCCCCTGAGCCGGGCATTGAACTGTTCGAGCTTGCCGCGCTTGCGCTCGTAGCCCATCCATACCCGCTCAAAAGGATTCCACATCCGCGGCCGGTGAAACAGATAGAAGACGCAGGGGCGATCGTCGCGGTAGGTTGCGTTCAGCGCCTCGACCGCGGCGCGCGCATGGG
>JAIOJU010000201.1 GCA_019911765.1 Thiobacillus sp. | reverse complement strand
GTAGATTTCGTCGGGCTGGACCTGCTGGATGATGCGGATCAGGCTGGAGCTGTCAGTGAGGTCGCCGTGATGCAGCACAAAGCGCCGCGTTTTGACTTCCGGGCCTTCGTACAGGTGGTCGATGCGGTCGGTGTTGAACAGCGAGGTGCGGCGCTTGATGCCGTGGACTTCGTAGCCTTTCTCCAGCAAAAACTCGGCAAGGTAGGCGCCGTCCTGGCCGGTCACGCCGGTGACGAGGGCTTTTTTGATCATAATTGTTTAACAAAAGGGGATTATAAGTCAGGGCCTGTAAAACCGAGCATTTTATCCCGCAAGCCATACGCCTACAAAAACGGAACATTCTAGCTAAGCATACCTATTTAACGTGCTGTTATTCAGTGTTTTATGAAAACCTCAGCTGTCCGATGTCGCGTGAACGAAATCGCAATCAACCACCAGAGCAACAAAGACCAATACGCAGAATAGATTGCAGTGTGGGCATTAAGAGGAAATAGCCAGACAAATGCCCCAAGCCAAGCCAACCAGCTTATCGAGTCCTCCAACTTCAGTTTCCACCTGGCACGAATGAATAAGACAAAAAAGGCGAGAAGTCCAGCAAGGCCAAACACACCCGCTTCCGATCCCACTTCAAGCAATAACTGGTGTGCGTAAGCCATGCCCGTACCATCCGGATTGACGTATGGATCATCAACTTCTGCATATTGTGCATAAGCATATCGGTAGGATCGTACTCCTGCACCATTAAAGGGATGATTTTCCATGACAGTCAATGCATTGCTCCACAAATGCATACGTACGGAACTCGCTCTGTCCAGCCCCTCGTAACTAAAATCCAGTACAGCCATGGACTGATCGATACGCTGGCTGAATTTGGGATTGACTTGATAAGCCCCAACACCAGCCAAACCAGTAACCAGCATGAGCGACAGGAACAGTCTAGCCGGATGCAGCCCTAGCCGCCGGGCATAGGCCCAAACCCAGAGCAGGGTGGCAAGGGCAAAAATAATCCAGCTTTGGCGATTGCTGGCAAGCAGCACAACGGCCGCAGTACCCAGCCAGGCCAGCGCAAGCTGCCATTTCTCGCCATGGCGCGAAACATATTCCCATACGATGGGCGACAACATGGCAAGCGTGAGGCCAAGCTTCCAGTTGTGGGGGCCGAACAGACCATTGAGACGTTCGGGATACGCATACCCCAGCAGGTCGTAGCCAACCACAGCCTGAATCAGGGCATCGACCACCCAGAACAGCAGCAGCCACGCCGACAATTTGAGCAGACGTTGGTGGGCGAGGTTCTCTCTCAGCACCCAAATCAGATAGATACCGGCTAAATAGATGCGCGGATAGGTGAGCGCGGTGCTGAGCGATTTCTTGAACCACAGCGAGTCGGGAACCGACAGGGCAATAGGAATCCAGATGCACAGGAACAGTAGGCTGAAGGTCCTGGCGCCGCCCTGCCAGGTCGCTTCTTTACCGTGTTTCCAGATCAATACGCCGCCCAGGATAGCCATGATAAACATGGGCAGTTCGGATGAGCGGCCGAACGGCAGCAGCAGTAGAAATGACCAAGCAAGGACGACGGGCGCCCACGAGCCGGGGTTGAATAGTGCCGACACGGGGCTACCCTGCGTTGTGCGTGCCAATCGCCGTCGCGAACGCGTCGACAACCGGCTGAATCAGATTGCGCTTGAGTTTGAGCGCGGCCTGGTTCACCACCAGCCGCGAACTGATGTCGCTGATATGTTCGACCGCCACCAGGCCATTGGCCTTGAGCGTGCCGCCAGTGGAAACAAGATCGACGATGACATCGGACAGGCCAACCAGTGGGGCCAGTTCCATCGAACCGTAGAGCTTGATCAAGTCGATGTGCACGCCTTTGGATGCAAAGTGCTCGCGTGCCGCATTGACATATTTGGTTGCGACCCGGATTCGCGCCCCCTGCTTGACGCTGCCAACGTAGTCGTAGCCTTCGCGCACCGCCACCATCATGCTGCAGCGCGCAATCCGCAGGTCGAGCGGCTGATACAGGCCATTGCCGCCGTGCTCGTTGAGCACATCCTTGCCGGCGATGCCCATGTCCGCCGCACCATATTGCACGTAGGTCGGCACATCGCTGGCGCGCACGATGATCAGCCGCACGTCGGCGCGGTTGGTGCCGATAATGAGCTTGCGCGACGATTCCGGATTCTCGGACGGAGTGATGCCTGCCGCCGCCAGCAGCGGCAGGGTTTCTTCAAAGATGCGGCCTTTGGACAGGGCCAGCGTGATGCCGGAGTAACTCATATTCAATATCTGATTCAGTGCGTGCGTTTGATGCGCGCGCCCAGTTGGGTGAGCTTTTCCTCGATGCGCTCGTAGCCGCGATCAAGGTGGTAAATACGCTCGATGGTGGTTTCGCCCGCCGCCACCAGGCCGGCCAGCACCAGGCAGGCGGACGCGCGCAGGTCGGTGGCCATGACGATGGCGCCGTCCAGCCGCGGTACGCCGCGTACCAGCGCGGTGTGGCCGGAGACCTCGATATTGGCGCCCAGGCGACGCAATTCCTGCACGTGCATGAAGCGGTTTTCAAAAATGGTTTCGGTGACGCTGGCCGCGCCCTCTGCGATGGTGTTCATCGCCATGAACTGCGCCTGCATGTCGGTGGGAAACGCCGGGTGCGGTGCGGTGCGCACGTCAACCGATTGCAGCTTGCCGTCGGATTCAACTTCGATCCAGTCGCTGCCGGTTTCGACTTTTGCACCGGCTTCGCGCAACTTGCTCATCACCGCGTCGAGCGTGTCGGGCTGGGCGTGGGTGGTGCGCACGCGCCCGCCGGTCATGGCCGCAGCCACCAGAAAAGTGCCGGTCTCGATGCGGTCGGCCATCACGGAATATTCAGCACCGTGCAGTGACTCAACACCCTGGATCGTAATCACGCTGCTGCCCGCGCCTTCGATTTTCGCGCCCATCGCGAGCAGGCAGTTGGCCAGATCAACCACTTCAGGCTCACATGCGGCATTTTCGAGAACAGTGGTGCCTTCGGCCAGCGCTGCGGCCATCATCAGGTTCTCGGTGCCGGTTACCGTCACCATGTCCATCACGATGCGTGCGCCCTGCAGGCGTTTGCAACGGGCATGAATGTAGCCGTGCTCGATCTGGATATCCGCCCCCATCGCCTGCAAACCCTTGATATGCAGATCGACCGGGCGCGAGCCGATGGCGCAGCCACCGGGCAACGACACCCGTGCCTCGCCAAAGCGCGCCAGCGTCGGCCCCAGCACCAGGATCGCGGCCCGCATGGTTTTCACCATTTCGTAGGGGGCTTCCTTGTGCGGGATGGATTCGCCGCATAGCGTGACGTGATTCCTGTCGTCCAGCGTCACCCGCACGCCCATGTGGCCGAGCAGGGCCAGCATGGTGCTGATGTCTTTCAGGTGCGGCACATTGCCGAACTGCAAAGGTTCGGCAGTCAGCAGACTGGCGGTCAGAATCGGCAGCGCCGCATTTTTGGCGCCGGAAATACGCACCTCACCGTTAAGCGGATTGCCGCCGTGGATCAACAGTGCATCCATTCAGCGGGCCGCCCAGTCTTCGGGGGTATAGGTTTTCATCGACAGTGCATGGATCTCGGCATGCATCCGCGTACCCAGTGCCTCATACACCAGCCGATGCTGCTGGATCATGTTCTTGCCGCTGAAGGACGGGCTGACGATCACCGCCTGAAAATGCTGGCCATCGCCGTCCAGTTCAATGTAATCACACGGCAGTTTCTCGGTGATCCAGCCTTTGATATCGTCGGGGGTAACCATGCGTGTAATGCCTCTTCAGTGTCTGAGTTTGTAGCCGCTGCGTAACAGCGCCAGGGTAATCGCGGATATTGCCACAAAGCAGGCACCCGCGACCAGCAAACCGAGCCAGGGGTCGCTGTCCGAATGGCCCACGAAGGCGTAGCGAAACCCGTCGATCAGATAAAACACCGGGTTGGCGTGCGAAACAGCCTGCCAGAACGGCGGCAGCGAATGAATGGAATAAAACACGCCGGAAAGAAAGGTCAGCGGCAGAATGAGGAAGTTCTGGAACGCGGCCAGCTGGTCGTATTTTTCCGCCCAGATGCCGGCAAGGATGCCGAGCGCGCCCATGATGGCGCAGGCCAGCAAGCCATACGCCAGCAGCCAGCCCGGATGCGGCATCTGCAGCGTGGCAAACCACAGGGTCACGCCCCACACCCCCAGCCCCACGACCAGCCCGCGCAGAATGGCGGCGCCCAGATAGGCCAGGAAAAACTCCAGATACGACAGCGGCGGCAGCAACACGAACACGATGTTGCCCTGCATCTTCGACTGGATCAGGCTGGACGAGCTGTTGGCAAACGCATTCTGCAGCATGCTCATCATCACCAGACCGGGCACCAGAAAGCTGGAGTAGGACACGCCGGGATAGACCTCGACATGCGCTTCCAGCACATGCGAAAAGATCAGCAGATAGAGCAAGGCCGTGACCACCGGGGCGACCACGGTCTGCACCACCACTTTCCAGAAGCGCAGCAGTTCCTTGTAGAACAGTGCTGACAATCCGCTCATGCCCGCTTCATGATGTCGGTGAAGACATCCTCCAGATCCGGTTCCTGCAGCCGCATTTCGAGCACCCGCGTATCTGCCGCCCGCAAATCCGCCAGCAATGTCTCCAGGTCCGAGTACTCGCTGAAGTTAAGCCGCCAACTGCCATCCGGGTCGCGCTGCAGGCGCTTCTGCCAGGCATCGGGCACCCCCTCCGAATCCAGGCGCAACTGTGCGCAATGTTCGTTGGTCAGTTTCAGCAAATTCCGCGTTGCATCCAGCGCCACCACGCGACCGCTTTTCAACATGGCAATCCGGCCGCACAGCGCCTGAGCCTCTTCCAGATAATGCGTGGTCAGCAGAATGGTGTGGCCCTCGCGATTGAGGCGGCTGATGAATTCCCACAACGAGCGGCGCAAGTCGACATCGACCCCGGCGGTCGGCTCGTCCAGCACGATGACCGGCGGCTTGTGCACCAGCGCCTGTGCCACCAGCAAGCGGCGCTTCATGCCGCCCGACAGCCTTTGCGTATTCTTGTCGGCATGCTGGGTGAGATCGAGGTGATGCATCACCTCGTCGATCCAGCCCTCATTGCGCTTGAGACCGAAATAACCTGACTGAATGTGCAGGGTTTCACGCACATTGAAAAAAGGATCGTAGACCAACTCCTGTGGCACCACGCCCAGGGCTCGGCGCGACTGGCGATAGTCACGCACGACGTCGTGGCCCATGATCGCGGCATGGCCGGAATCGGCCCGGGTGAGGCCGGCCAGAATCGAGATCAAAGTGGTTTTGCCTGCGCCATTCGGTCCCAGCAGACCAAAAAACTCGCCTTGCTGAATCTCGAGTGACACGCCATCGAGCGCCTGGGTCGTGTGAAAACGCTTGCACAGGCCACTGACGTGGATCGCGGGAATGGCCTGGCTCATGCGGGCAATAGCCCTGACACTCCGTACAACTCGGCTAAAGTGGTAAAACTGGCAGGCAAATCCTTGCAGACAAGCGACCGTCCGGCTTGCCGCACCTGGCGCATGGCGCTGAAGATGAGCGCGAGCGCAGCCGAATCCGCCGACTCAACACCGCTGAAATCAAGCGTGTCGATGTCCTTCGCCAGTTGCGGCAGCAATTCACGCAACAGGCCGCCCACGCTATCAACGGTGACCACCCCGGAAATGCGGCAGCACGTGCCCTCACATGCAATCACGAGTTGGGGCGCGAGACGGGTTTGGCTTCACCGCGCGCGGACTGGGCAGCGAGCGTGCTGATCAAGCCATCAATGCCGTTCTGACGTATGGTATTGGAAAAAGACGAGCGGTAATTGGTAACCAGACTCACGCCGTCAATCGACACGTCATAAACCTTCCAGCCAAATGAGGTTTTATACATGCTGTAATTGATCGGGATGGGCTGTCCGCCAGGCTGGCGAATTTCGGAACGCACTGTCACGTCGGTATCGCCCGGCTTCATGCTCAACGGCTTGAAATCCACCGTCTGATTGTTAAACGCCATCAGCGAACTGGAATAGGTCCGCACCATCAAATTGCGGAACTCGGTCACCAGTTCCTGCTTCTGCCTGGCCGATGCGCGCGGCCAATGCTTGCCGATCACCAGCTGGGTCATGCGATTGAAATCAAAAATCGGCAGGATTTTGGTTTCCACCAGTTGGTAAATCTTGCGCTGGTTGCCGTTCTGGATATCGCGATCCTGCTTCAGAACCGACAGAACTTCCTGGGTGGTGGCACGCGCCAGAACATCAGGCGGCGTATCTGCAGCCAGCACCGGGCTGGCATTCAACCCGGCCATCAGCGCCAGCACCA
Source organism: Thiobacillus sp. (assembly GCA_019911765.1). GTDB lineage: Bacteria > Pseudomonadota > Gammaproteobacteria > Burkholderiales > Thiobacillaceae > Thiobacillus. The sequence continues at coordinate 4,150 of JAIOJU010000201.1, read as the reverse complement.
TCAAAAATGAACGCAACATAATTAGTATTCCTGTTTAATAAATCGGGATTATTCAAGTCAGGCAAGGAATAGACGTACCCAACCTTATTTGAGTTCACCTGTCAGGCGTACCAACTGGGCCACGTTCATGTTGTAGTCATTCACCGTACGCAAGTAGTCTGTCTGCGCCAGCACGTAATTCCTCATGGCGTCGGCCACTTTGTCGGCGCTTTCCATGCCTGCCGAAAAATCAGCCAGCGACGCCACCATCCAGCGACGGGCAGCGGCCGCGCCCTCAGCCAGTTCGCGCTGGCCTTCAAAATTGGCCTGGGCATTGGCATAGGCTTCGCCCACCTCAAATGGAATTCCAGCCACGGCAAAGGCCTTCTTGTGATTGAGTGCTTCCAACTCGGCTTGCGCCTGATTGACACGAGCGCTCGCCACACCAAACACCGAATCCCACTTCACGCCGACAACCGGCGTCAGCCCGCCGCCGTTGAATGCATCGTTGATGTAGGGGTTATCCAGCCGATCACGCTGTGAAGCGTAGTTCAACTGGCCAATTACCCCCGCGTACACATCCGGCATGCGGTCGGCTTTCTTGGCAGCCACCAGTGCGCGACGCGCACGCAGACCGGCTTCAAGCTGCTGCATTTCCGGGCGATCCTGCAAGGCACGCGACTGGAACTCGGCCAGTTCGACCAGAGGGAAAGCCACCGGCTCGATCCGTTGATCGGCAACGCTCAAATCAGCTTTCAGACCGGCGCCGGTCAGGACCTTCAGCCCGTCCAGGCTGATTTTCTCGATGGCCCGCGATTGATGCACGTATTTGGCAAGCATGCCCCTGGCGGTCTGCAGGGCATACAGGTCAGACTGCTTGGCATCGCCCCGCTCTTCCTTGAGGCTGCGCTCCACCCGGTCGATCGTCTGATTCAGCCGGCCTTGCATGTCTTCCAGGAACACCCGGGTGTCACGTGCCGTCAGATAGCCGAAATAGGCCCGCTTGGTATCGTATGCTGTGTCGGCGCGTGTCTGCCGCAGTTCGCCGCGCTTGAGGTCGATATTGCCCTGGGCAGCTTCGCCATAACGCTCGATCTTGCCAAAGGTATACAGTGGCTTGATCAGTGCGAAATCCAGATGCGTCCAGTCTGAAACGCCGTCGAGTTTGTCACCATCCGTGCGGGGCGTTGTACCGGAATAGACTCCACCCTGGTAAAACCCGCCTTCAACCTTCGGTGCCAGCCCAATAAAGGCATTGGCGCTCACGCGCCAGCCCGCATTCCCCTTAACCTCCTCCAATACTCCACGCGCGGCCTCGACCACCTGCTCGCGCTCCTTGATCCGGGGGTCAGCCGTCAGACTCATTTCCACAGCCTGCTGCAGGTTGATGGTTTCTGCCTGCCCCGGCAGGGCGGCGAGCAGCACGCCTGCTGCCATAAGTGTGCGTGTCAGTGTATTGAATGTCATTGTGGCGCTCCTTCTTGAGCCTTACCGTATAAAAAATGGCCGATCAGATTTTCCAGTACCACCGCATCCTGCGTGAGAACAATCTGGTCCTTGTCTTTCAGTTTGACGCTGTCCCCGCCCGCCTCCAGGCCAATGTATTGCTCGCCCAATAGCCCCGAGGTCATGATGGCCGCAGTAGTGTCCTTAGGGAAAGCATAGCGCTTGTCCAGGCGAAGCGTAACCGCCGCCTCGTATAGTTCGTTATCAAATTTCACATCCGTCACCCGCCCCACCACAACCCCGGCACTCTTGACCGGTGCACGCGGCTTCAGGCCGCCAATGTTTTCGAAACGCGCAACGACTTCGTAGCTGTTCGAAACATTTACGGTATTCATGCTGCCAACCTTAAGTGTCAGAAATAACAATGCAGCAATGCCTGCAATAACAAATAATCCCACCCAGAGATCGAGTACGGTCTTGTTCATGATGTTAGTTAAGTCCCCGGAACATGAATGCAGTCAAAACAAAATCAAGCGCCAACACGGCAAGGCTGGACATCACCACCGTGCGGGTAGTGGCACCCGACACGCCTTCCGCCGTGGGCGGGGCATCGTAGCCTTCAAACAAGGCAATGGCGGTAATGGCAATGCCAAACACCACGCTCTTGATTACGCCATTCAGAATATCCTGTTCGAAATCAACCGCACTCTGCATCTGTGACCAGAACGAGCCTTCATCCACTCCGATCAATTGAACGCCAACCAGGTAGCCACCCAGGATACCCATGGCCGAGAACAGAGCAGCCAGAAGCGGCATGGAAATCACACCAGCCCAGAAGCGCGGCGCCACCACCCGGGCCATCGGGTCAACCGCCATCATTTCCATCGCTGACAATTGCTCGGTTGCCTTCATCAAGCCGATTTCGGCCGTGATTGCACTTCCGGCACGGCTGGCAAACAGCAAGGCCGCCACCACCGGGCCCAGTTCACGCACCAGCGACATCGCCACCAGGACACCGAGCGCTGATTCCGAGCCATAGGTTTGCAAGGTTTCGTAGCCCTGCAGGCCCAGCACCATGCCCACAAACAGGCCCGACACCAGAATGATGATGAGCGACAGCACGCCGCTGAAATAGATCTCTCGAATGGTGAGGCCGAAGCGGCGGAACGCCGTTCCGGAATGCAGCAGAATGGCCAGAACGAAGCGGGTCGCATAGCCAATGCGCCAGACCCCTTCTATGGTGCGGTTTCCCAGGTTTTCAATGGCTTGCTTAAGCACGCTGGCCTCCCAGCCGCAGATCGTCAGCATAGGCTGCTGCCGGATAATGAAAAGGCACCGGACCATCCGACTCACCATGCACAAACTGGTGCACATAGGGCAGATCGGAGTTGCGGATCTCATCCGCCGTTCCTTGCGCCACGATCACGCCTTCCGAAACGAAGTACACGTAGTCGACAATTTTCAGGGATTCCTGCACATCGTGCGTCACCACCAGCGACGTCAGCCCCAGCGTATCGGTCAGGCGGCGGATCAGATTGCCGGTTATTCCCAGCGATATGGGATCGAGTCCGGCAAAGGGTTCGTCGTACATCACCAGTTGCGGATCCAGTGCGATCGCACGTGCCAGTGCGACACGACGCGCCATTCCGCCCGACAACTCGGATGGCATCATCTGCGCCGCCCCGCGCAGGCCCACCGCATGCAGTTTCAGCAGCACCAGGTCGCGGATGGCGTCTTCCGGCAGATCGGTATGCTCCCGCAACTGGTATGCCACATTATCGAACACCGATATGTCGGTGAACAGCGCACCAAACTGGAACAGCATGCCCATCTTGCGGCGCAAACGGTACAAACCGGCCTGATCCAGATCGCCCACCGATTCCCCCGCCACACGCACCGTCCCCTGGCTGGGCTTGATCTGTCCGCCAATCAAACGCAAGAGTGTGGTCTTGCCACAGCCGCTGCTGCCCATGATGGCGATCACCTGCCCGCGCCTGGCAGTCAGGTTGATGCCTTTTAGCACGGGGCGGTCACCATACTTGAATGCAACATCTGCGATTTCGACCAGCGTGTCGTTGTGCAAGGCGGCAGGCCTAAGTTGTGGTTCGAGGGCTGGCATTATTACAGAAGGCAAGCATGCAGACGGTATGTCATGACGGTTTAAAAACGTTCTTAGTAACCTAACACCTGTTTAAGGGTCAGCACCTGCTCCAATAAAGCGAGGTTGCCACTGCGACTGAATACGAACAAAGGCTGGCCGGTTTCGGCCTGTCGGGCGATGCGTTGCGCCAAGGCACGCATGTCGGGCGCCTCGTCCAGCCACCAGACATACTCTCGCTCCCACTCCGGCGTAGCGAACAACGCACGTCCGGATGCGGGTTGAGGAAAAGCCTGAAGCCCGGGTTCCAGTACAAAACAGAACTCCGGCTGAGTGTCTGCCAGCCACTGCGCCCAGGTTTCACTGGACGCCGCGCCCCAGATTGAAACAGGTAAATACACAGCCTGGAACTGAGTGTTGTAATAAGACAACAGCCAGTCCTCTGGCAAATCTTCTGGATAGAAGCGGCCATGCCATGCCGGAAGATCCCAGCATACGGCGCCGACAAGCACAAGCTGGCTGGTCTGCATAACGCGATTATCCCGTTGCCACCGGGTAATTGAACCCCTGAATACCTTTAGTGGGTATCAGGGCGTGCGGAACCCTTGCTCCCGGAGAGGCAAGGTG
>JAIOJU010000200.1 GCA_019911765.1 Thiobacillus sp. | reverse complement strand
GTGCCAGTTGCTGCTCTCCAATCCAGACATGCTGCTGCTCGACGAGCCAACCAACCACCTCGACGCCGAATCGGTCGAGTGGCTGGAACAGTTTCTGGTGCGCTACCCCGGCACCGTGGTGGCCGTCACGCATGACCGCTATTTCCTCGACAACGCCGCCGAGTGGATTCTCGAACTCGACCGCGGCCACGGCATTCCGTGGAAGGGCAACTACACCAGCTGGCTCGAGCAGAAGGAAGCCCGCCTGGAAACCGAGTCCAAGCAGGAACTCGGGCGCATCAAGACCATGAAGCAGGAACTCGAATGGGTGCGGCAGAACCCCAAGGCGCGCCAGGCCAAATCGAAGGCGCGTCTGGCGCGCTTCGAGGAACTCAACTCGGTCGAGTATCAGAAGCGCAACGAAACGCAGGAAATCTTCATCCCGGTCGGCGAGCGCCTCGGCGACAAGGTGATCGAGTTTCATCATGTGACGAAAGCCTTCGGCGACCGTCTGCTGATCGACGACTTGTCCTTCAGCGTTCCGCCCGGCGCCATCGTCGGCATCATCGGCCCCAACGGCGCGGGCAAGTCGACTCTGTTCAAAATGATTACCGGGCTGGAAAAACCCGATTCCGGCGAGGTCGAGATCGGCCAGACCGTGAAACTTGCCTACGTCGACCAGAGCCGCGATGCGCTGGTGGCAGACAAGACCGTGTTCGACGAAGTGGCCGAAGGCCGCGACATCCTCACCGTCGGCCGCTACGAAATCCCGTCGCGCGCCTATCTGGGACGTTTCAACTTCAAGGGCGGCGACCAGCAAAAACGCGTCGGCAGCCTGTCGGGCGGCGAACGCGGGCGGTTGCACATGGCGAAGACCCTGATCTCCGGCGGCAACGTGCTGCTGCTCGACGAACCGTCAAACGACCTCGACGTGGAAACCCTGCGCGCGCTGGAAGACGCGTTGCTGGAATTCGCCGGCTGCGTGATGGTGATCTCGCACGACCGCTGGTTCCTCGACCGCATCGCCACCCACATCCTGGCGTTTGAGGGCGACTCGCAGGTCACGTTCTTCCCCGGCAACTATCAGGAATACGAAGCCGACAAGAAGAAACGTTTGGGTGAAGAAGGCGCCAAGCCGAAGCGTATTCGCTACAAGCCGATCAGCCGGTGAACGCGCGATGATCCTGGATACGCTGGCCGAGTCGGGCCGTTATCGCGGGCTGCACCCGTTGTTTGCGCGCGCCTTCGATTTCTTGAACGACACCGACCTGCACGCGCTTGAGCCCGGCAAACACACCGTGCTGGGCGAGCAGGTTTTCGCCATCGTCGAGGCGTGTACGGGCCGCAGCCGGGCCGAGGCCAGGCTGGAATGCCATCGACGCTACATCGATATTCAGCTGGTGCTCGCGGGCGTGGATGAAATGGGCTGGAAACCATTGGCCGAATGTACGGAACCGGCGACGGAATACGATGCGGCGCGTGATATCCAGTTCTTCAAGGACGCACCCGCAAGCTGGATTGCCACGCCGCCGGGGTCGTTCTGCCTGTTCTTCCCAAATGATGCACACGCGCCGCTGGTAAGCGAGGGCTTGATACGCAAAGTGGTGGTGAAGGTGGCCTTGTAAGGGCATTCTGCCCGGGGATGGTCCCGGTTTTCCTGTGGCGGAGCTGCCCGTTCGCTTCCGGGCGGATGGCGCACAAATTGCTAAAGGTACCGGAAGATAGTGCCGCTATCTATAGTCAATAAACCATAAAATTGTCATGCGCCGAGCTTTCTTTTTTCTGTTTGCCTTGTGTTGTGCCCAGGCTCAGGCGTCTGTTCCAACGCCCATTTTTGTCCTGCATGCCTACAGCCAGGAATACCCCTGGACCCGTGGCCAGCACCAGGGTTTCGTCCAGGCACTGGACAATGACCCATCGCGCGCATACGCCCTCAATGTGGAATACCTCGATACCAAGCGGGCGGGTTACAGCGCGCAGTATGCCGACCTGATCGGCGAGCATCTGCAGAAGAAGTATCAGGCATATCACCCCACCGCAATTTACGTGACAGATGACAACGCGCTGTCCTTTGCGTTTTCCCATCTCGACAAGGTGTTTCCCGGCGTGCCGGTGTTTTTTTCCGGGGTCAATAATTACGAGATCCGATCGCAGCTTGATCCTGGCCACATGACGGGGGTATTCGAGAAAAAGGAAATCGCACCCAACCTGCGCCTGGTGCGTCAACTGGCCCCTGATGTCCGTGAAGTGGTCATCGTGGGTGATGCAACCGAAACCTATCGTGCGATTGAAAGCGAGATTCGCCGCGAGTTGGCCCGTCAACCCGATATTCGCGCCACGTTTATTTCAAGCAACCGGATCGATGCGCTGGTCGAGGCCCTGAAGGCAAGGAAGGAGCGCTTCGTGTTTCTGACCACGCTCGGCGGGGTGGCGAGCCGGGATGGTCGCACGCTCACGCTTCCTGAAACAATTGGAGCCATCGTGCAAGCCGGCCGGTTCGTTGTGTTCAGCATGGAAGATGCCTATCTTTATCCGGGGGTGCTGGGCGGTTATGTCACCAGCGGCCCGAGTCAGGGGCGCTCGGCCGCGCAACTGCTCATCCGTCACCTGAACGGAACGCCCTTGTCTGCCTTGCCGCCTGACGAAGCCAGCCCAAACGAATACATTCTGGATGAAATGGAATTGGTGAAAGCCGGGCTTGCCCTGCCAGACGACATCACCGGGCAAGTGAGGTTGATTCATGCACAACCCTCTTTCTATGAGGCCAATCGGGCCACGATCCTGGGTACGCTCTATGGTCTGGCTATCCTGCTGTTGCTAGTCCTGCTATTGGCCCTGCTGCTGCTTGTCAGGAAGAATCGCCAGATTGCGCGAGCCTCCCGGCAGCTAAGCGAAACCAAGGAAAGTCTCGACCATGCGCAGCGCATTGCGCACATGGGCAACTGGGATTGGCAGATATCCGAGAACCGGCTGTTCTGGTCGGATGGGATTTATTATTTATTCGGGGTTCATCCGGCTGCGTTTGCTGCCAGTTATGAGGCGTTCATGGAGCAGGTGCATCCGGAAGACCGAAGCATGGTCGATGAGGCTGTAAGAGCCACCCTGGAAACGGGTGCGCCCTATGCGATCGACCACCGGATCGTGCGTCCGGACGGCACCATTCGTATGGTGCATGAAAGTGCCGAGGTGGAGCGGGATGAGTTGGGTAAGCCGACCCGTATGAGCGGCACTGTGCAGGATGTCACCGAACGGCGGCAGGCGGAGCAGACATTAAGGGAGAAGGACGCGCATCTTGAGTTCATCGCGTATCACGATGCGCTGACCGGTTTGCCGAATCGGGCCCTGTTGATGGACCGGTTAAACCATGCGGTCAGTCGAGCCGAGCGCTCGGACGACCGGATGGCCTTGCTGTTCATTGATCTGGATCGTTTCAAGACGATCAACGACAGCCTGGGGCATGCTGTGGGCGATACCGTGTTGCAGACCGTTGCCGGCCGCCTGAAAACGCTGGTGCGGGAGGTCGATACCCTGTCGCGCCTGGGCGGAGACGAGTTCGTCGTTTTGCTTGAAACCGTACCGGACGGTCGGGAAGCGGCATTGGTGGCGGAAAAGATCATTCATGCCCTGGAAAAGGTTCTGGTGGTTGGCAACTATCCCCTGCATATTTCGGCCAGCATAGGCATCAGCCTGTATCCCGAGGACGGCAAGGATGCCGAGACGCTGATGAAGCACGCCGATGCGGCCATGTACAAGGCCAAGGAGGGGGGGCGCAACGGTTTCCATTTCTATGAGCAGGGGATCACCGAGCGCGCGATGCGGCGCATTCAGCTGGAGGGCAAACTGCGTGCTGCATTTGAGCAGCGTGCCTTCGAGCTTTACTTTCAGCCGCTGGTTTGTCTGGAAACCCGGAGAATCTATGGCACAGAGGCCTTGATGCGCTGGTTCGATCCGCAGGAAGGGGCCATTTCACCCGATCATTTCATTCCGCTGGCCGAGGACACGGGTCTGATCATTCCCATGGGTGAGTGGGTCATTCACCGGGTGTGTCTGACGCTGAAACAATGGGAGGCCCAGGGCATTCAACTTGATGACTTTGCCATGCACATCAACCTCTCGGTCAAGCAATTGATGCAGAAGGGTTTGCCGCGCAGGCTGGCTGATTTGTTTGCCGAAACCGCAGTCCGGCCTGAATGGATAGTGCTGGAGTTGACCGAAAGCAGCATTATGGAAAGCGAAGCGCTTGGCCTGGATGTATTGACTGCATTGCGCCAGATCGGCGTCCGTATCGCGATTGATGATTTTGGGACGGGTCATTCCTCGCTCAGCCGGCTAAAACAGTTACCTATCAGCGAGCTCAAGATCGATCGCAGTTTTATCCGGGACATTGATGAAGATGCGGGCGATGCCGCCATTGTCCAGACCATCCTGGCGCTGTCGTCCAACCTCGGCCTGCTAGTCGTTGCCGAAGGCGTCGAACACGCCAGCCAGGAGGCTTTCCTGCTACAGAACGGCTGTATCCGTGCGCAAGGGTATTACTATGCCAGGCCCATGCCGGAGCATGAGTTGCTGCCCCTGCTGCTTGAAAAACGGAAGCTTCCGGCAACCCCGCTGGTAACGGGTTGATGCACCTGCTCCTGAAGCGATGAACCGTTAGTAGTGTGGCGGCAAGTCGTCGCGCAAGGTACGGGCTTCGCCCGGCTGCGCATCCTTGAGCTGCTGATGCAGCAGGCGGATTTGTTGCTGCAGCAGATCGATTTGCCCCTGCTGACGGATCACCGCCTGATTCAGCGTTTCGATCAGGTCTTCGGCAAAGGCCATCTTGGCTTCGAGTTCGTTGAGGCGCGCTTCCATCATTGTGCGGACGCGCGTAACAGCGGCGTCACCAGTTTCTCCAGCCGGGGATAATGCACCTGACCGGCGATTTTGTGTCGGATATGACCATCCGTGTCGATAATGAACGAGGTCGGTACGCTGCCGACATGGCCGAACGCAGCCGTCACGGACGGGTTGGTCGGCGCGGCCATGAAGTGGTAGTCCTTGTCTTTCATCCACGCGGCGATTTTCTCGGGCGTGTCGTCTATGCTGATCGAGATGACTTCAAAGCCCCGGTCACGATAGTCCTGCCAGAATGAGTCGATCACCGGTTTTTCCTTGCGGCAGTAAGGACACCAGGTCGCCCAGAAGTTCACCAGCACGACTTTTCCTTTGAGGCTGTCGCTGCTCAGCGCCTGGTTGTCAGGCAGGGCGACCTGCCAGGCTGGGACTTCGCGGTTTTCCTCGCTGACATCGGCTGGCGGACGAAACCACAGCCAGGCGATCAAACCCAGTAAAATCAGGGTCAGCGGACTTGGCGTCCATTTCCTGGCTGTTTTTTTCAGATCGGCGGTTCGTTTATCCATGTTGTGGCTGAAATCGTTTCATATCGTGATGGTGGTGAGCTGGTTTGCCGGCCTGTTCTACCTGCCGCGCCTGTTCGTCAATCTGGCGATGGAGTCGAATGACGCCGCGTATGACCGCCTGCTGCTGATGGCGCGCAAATTGTATCGTTTTGTCTCGCCCATCATGTGGCTGACGCTGATTACGGGAACCTGGCTGTGGCTGGCCTACTTTCCACTCAGCATGAACTGGATGTGGGCCAAGCTCGCGCTGGTGGGCGGGTTGGTCGGCTATCACCTGGTCTGCAAAAGTCTGCTGCTTGCGTTTGAAACCAGACAGAACACCAAATCACATGTCTGGTTCCGCTGGTTCAATGAAATCCCGGTGATCGTGCTTCTGGCCGTCGTGCTACTGGTGGTATTGAAGCCGTTTTAACATCTTTTTTCATCCGCGAAGGACGCGAAGAATCGCGAAGTAAAAGCACCATTCTTCTTGAGGTTTTCTTCGCGTCCCTTCGCGTCCTTCGCGGATAAATTTTCTTCTGAAAGCATTCCTTGAAACCCGAATCCCGCCGTAAACCATCGCCGCATCCTGTTCGCCCCGAGCGCGAGGCGTTGCCGCCTGCCAGCCACTTTGCCACCTGTCCGCGCGGACTGGAGAGCCTGCTCGAAGCCGAACTCCAGGCCGCAGGTGCAACCATTGTGCGCCAGGTGCCTGCAGGCGTGCTGTTCATGGCGGATGCCGCCAGCGAGATGCGGGCCAACCTCACCTCGCGTATCGCCACCCGCATCCTGCGCAAGGTGGGCTATACCCGCTATCACAAGGAAGAGCACATCTATCGCGCCGCGCTCGACCTGCCATGGCCCGCGTGGTTCGATGTGAAGAAAACCATTGCGGTGAAGGTCGGTGCGCAGAATGCGCCGCTGAAAAGCCTGAATTTCATCACGCTCAAGATCAAGGATGCGATTTGCGACCGCTTTCGCGAGGAAACACGCGAGCGTCCGAGCGTGGACACCGAATCGCCCGATGTGCCGGTATATGCCTTCTTTACCTCGGATGCCGTCACCTTTTATCTCGATACCTCCGGCGAGCCGCTGTTCAAGCGCGGTTTCAAGCGCGAGGCCAGCGCGGCATCGATCAAGGAAAACCTGGCAGCGGGACTGCTGATGCTGTCCGGCTGGGTGCCGGGAACACCTTTGCTCGACCCGATGTGCGGTGCCGGGACCATCCTGCTCGAAGCGGCGGACATGGCACTGAACCGCGCACCGGGCCGCGGGCGCCATTTTGCGTTCGAGCACTATCGCGATTTTGATGCGGCACTATGGAAACGCATCAGGAAGGAAGCGCAGGCCCAGGAGAAACCGCTGGCGAAGCTGCCGATCTTCGGGGCCGACCAGGACCGCTGGGTGCTGGACAAGGCGCGCAACAACCTTGCGGCTGCTGGCTATGACGAGGTGGTCGGCCTGCAGGTGTCGGATGCGCTTGAACTGAAAGCGCCGGCGCCCGAGGGCACCATCGTGACCAACCCGCCATACGGTGAGCGCATCGGCGAGGCCGAAGAACTGGCCGAGTGGTATCCGCAACTGGGAGACTGGCTGAAGAAGAATTTCAGCGGCTGGGAGGCGTGGATCATTTCCGGCGATCCGCTGCTGCCAAAATTATTTGGCCTCAAGGCCAGCCGACGCATCCCCCTGTTCAATGGCCCGATCGAAACCCGCTTCCTGCAATACAAGATCGTTGCGGGGTCGATGAGGGCGAAAAAAACCGCCGGAACGGGTGACACTGCAAGCCCGGAATGACCATCTGACCAAGTCCCTCTGCTTACAGCAAACTTGTATATGCCCAAAAAGGGTATTAACATGCCCGAAATGGGTATAA
>JAIOJU010000199.1 GCA_019911765.1 Thiobacillus sp. | reverse complement strand
AGTTCGGCCCGGTCAATGTGGTCCTGCGCCGTACCGTGGGAAAAATTGAGGCGAACGACATCCAGGCCGGATTCCATCATGCGATCCAGTATTTTCGGATCGGAACAGGCGGGTCCCAGGGTGGCGACGATTTTGGTTCTGCGAATCATTGTATGGGTGAGGCGTTAGGAGTGAGGGGTGAATAAGAGGCCGGGGGGTTACGCCTGACGCCTAACCCCTCACGCCTCACCGAACGGCGTCAGCCGTTCGCGCGCTCCTCCAGAATGGCCACGGCAGGCAGGACCTTGCCTTCAAGGTATTCGAGGAAGGCGCCACCGGCGGTGGAAATGTAGCTCACCTTGTCATAGATGTCGTATTTCTGGATCGCGGCAATGGTGTCGCCGCCGCCAGCCAGGGTAAAGGCATTGGTGTTGGCAATCGCCATGGCGATGGTCTTGGTGCCTTCGCCGAACTGGTCGAATTCGAACACGCCGACCGGGCCGTTCCACACCACGGTGCCGGCCTTCATGATGATGTCGGCGAGTTCCTGCGCGCTCTTCGGACCAATGTCGAAGATCATGTCATCGTCTTCCACATCGCCGGCATCCTTCAGCACGGCCGGCTCGTTGGCGTCGAATTTCTTGCCGCACACCACGTCCACGGCGATCGGGATGATGGCACCGCGTGCGGTCATTTTCTCGATCAGCGCCTGCGCGGTGGGAACCAGATCGTCTTCACACAGCGATTTGCCGACGTTCTTGCCGGTTGCCTTGAGGAAGGTGTTGGCAATGCCGCCGCCGACCACCAGTTGCTCGCACTTCTCGGACAGCGCTTCCAGCACGGTCAGCTTGGTGGAGACCTTGCTGCCGCCTACGATGGCGACCATCGGGCGCGCCGGGTTGGCCAGCGCTTTTTCCAGCGCATCGAGTTCTTCGGTCAGCAGCAGACCGGCCGCCGCCACCGGGGCGAACTTGGCGATGCCGTGGGTCGAAGCCTCGGCGCGGTGTGCGGTACCGAAAGCGTCCATCACGAACACGTCGCACAGCGCGGCGTATTTCTTGGCTGTCTCGTCGACGCTTTTCTTTTCGCCCTTGTTGACGCGGCAGTTTTCCAGCACCACCAGTTCGCCGTCGGCAACATCAAAACCGCCATCGGTCCATTCGCGGATCAGGCGCACGTTCTTGCCAAGCTTCTGCGCAATCACGTCCACCACCGGCTTCAGCGAATCTTCTTCCTTGAATTCACCTTCGGTGGGGCGACCAAGGTGCGAGGTCACCATCACCTTGGCACCGGCCTTGAGGCAGTGCTCGATGGTACGCATCGACGCGGTGATACGGGCGTCGGAGGTGACTTTGCCGTCCTTGACGGGCACGTTCATGTCGGCGCGAATGAACACGCGCTTGCCTGCCAGATCGAGATCGGTGACGCGAATAAAAGCCATGTGGTTCTCCTGAAGGTAAGGTTTAAGGGTTGGCGCGGGGTTGAGTCACGCCAGACCTTAAAGCTCACAACTGATGAGTCGAGAGTTGAGAGCCGAGGAGTCGAGAGCGCATCTGGCTCTCGACTCCCGACTCTCCGCTCTCGGCTAACTTACTTCGACACGTGCTCGACCAGACGCAGCATGTTGCAGGTGTAGCCGTACTCGTTGTCGTACCAGGACACGACCTTGACGAAGGTGTCGTCCAGGGCGATGCCTGCATCGACGTCAAAGGTCGAGGGGGCGCTGTTGCCGACGAAGTCGGTGGAGACCACTTTCTCTTCGGTGTAGCCCAGCACGCCCTTCATGGCGCCGGTGGAGGCAGCCTTCATGGCGGCGCAGATATCGGCGTACTTGGCGGGCTTGTCCAGCTCGACGGTCAGGTCAACGACCGACACGTCGGAGGTGGGCACGCGGAATGCCATGCCGGTCAGCTTGCCCTTCAGTGCAGGCAGCACCACGCCGACGGCCTTGGCAGCGCCGGTGGAAGACGGAATGATGTTTTCCAGGATGCCACGACCACCGCGCCAATCCTTGCTGGACGGGCCGTCAACGGTCTTCTGGGTCGCGGTGGCGGCGTGCACGGTGGTCATCAGGCCACGCTTGATGCCCCAGTTGTCGTTCAGCACCTTGGCTACCGGAGCCAGGCAGTTGGTGGTGCAGGACGCGGCAGACACGATGGCCTCGCCAGCGTAGGTGGTGTGGTTCACGCCATAAACGAACATGGGGGTGGAATCCTTGGCGGGAGCCGATTGCACCACTTTCTTCGCGCCGGCCTTGATGTGGGCTTCGCAGGATTCAGTGGTCAGGAAGAAGCCGGTGCAGTCGATGACGATGTCGGCGCCCACTTCGTTCCACTTCAGGTTGGCGGGATCGCGCTCGGCGGTCAGACGGATCTTCTTGCCGTTCACCACCATGTTGCCGCCGTCCACGGCGATGTCGCCATTGAAGCGGCCGTGCACGGAGTCGTACTTCAGCATGTAAGCCAGATAGTCGGGGTCGAGCAGGTCGTTAATCGCCACGATCTCGATACCGGGGAAATCCTTCGCCACAGCGCGGAACACCATGCGGCCGATGCGGCCAAAACCGTTAATACCAACTTTGATTGCCATTTGTCAGTCTCCTGAGTTAAGAAATTTTCGTGTCCGCGAAGGTTCGCAAAGAAAAACTTCGCGTCTCTTCGCGTCCTTCGCGGACACAGGGTTTTACAGAACGCCTTTAACCGCGGCCACGACAGCCTCGGTGGTGATACCGAAGTGCTTGAACAGCGCCGGAGCGGGAGCGGATTCACCAAAGCTGTCGATGCCGATCACGGCACCTTCCAGACCCACGTACTTGCGCCAGAAGTCGGTCACGCCGGCTTCCACCGCCACGCGCGGCAGGCCCTTGGGCAGCACGCTGGCCTTGTAGGCTGCATCCTGGCGGTCAAAGCTGTTGGTCGAAGGCATCGACACCACGCGTACGGCGATGCCGTCGGCGGCTAGTGCTTCCTGGGCCTTTACGGCCAGCTCGACTTCGGAACCGGTGGCGATGATGACGGCCTTGGCACCAGCGGCATCCTTCAGCACGTAGCCGCCCTTGGCGACATTGGCCAGGGTGGCGGCGTCACGCGCCATGAACGGCAGGTTCTGGCGGCTGAGGATGTGGCAGGTGGGGCCATCGGTACGCTCGACCGAGTGCGCCCAGCCAATCATCGTTTCCACGGTGTCGCACGGACGCCAGACATCGATGTTGGGGATCATGCGCAGGGTAGCGGTCTGCTCGACCGGCTGGTGGGTCGGACCATCTTCGCCGAGGCCGATGGAGTCGTGCGTGAACACGTGGATCACGCGCTGCTTCATCAGCGCAGCCATGCGGATGGCGTTGCGCGAGTATTCGGAGAACATCAGGAAGGTGCCGCCAAACGGCAGCAGGCCGCCGTGCAGCGCCATGCCGTTCATGATCGCGGCCATGCCGAATTCACGCACGCCGTAGCTGATGTAGTTGCCGGGGTTGCCGTTGCGCACCGGATGGCAGCCTTCCCAGTTGGTCAGGTTGGAACCGGTCAGGTCAGCCGAACCGCCGAGGAACTCGGGCAGTGCGGAGGCCAGCGCGTTGATCGCAATCTGGCTGGCCTTGCGGGTGGCGACGGTTTCGGCCTTGGTGTTGATGGCAGCCAGTTTCTCGGCAACATGCGCCTTCCAGTTGGCGGGCAGCTCACCCTTCATGCGGCGCTCGAACTCGGCGCCTTCAGCCGGGTAGGCCTTCTTGTACTCGGCGAACTTGTTGTTCCACAGGGTTTCCAGGCCCTGGCCCTTGGTCTTGGCGTCCCAGCCGGCGTAGATGTCGGCCGGCATTTCAAACGCTTCGTGGTTCCAACCCATGTTCTTGCGGGTAGCCAGAACTTCGTCATGGCCCAGCGCTGCGCCGTGCACGTCGTGGGTGCCGGCCTTGTTGGGCGAGCCCTTGCCGATGATGGTCTTGCAGCAGATCAGGGTGGGCCTGTCGCTGCTGGCCTTGGCCTTCTGGATGGCAGCTTCGAGCGCGACGACATCATGGCCGTCGACACCGGCGATCACGTTCCAGCCGTAGGCTTCAAAGCGCTTGGCGGTGTCGTCGGTGTACCAGTGTTCGATGTGGCCATCGATCGAGATGCCGTTGTCGTCCCAGAAGGCGATCAGCTTGTTGAGCTTCCAGGTGCCGGCCAGCGCACAGGCTTCGTGCGAGATGCCTTCCATCATGCAGCCGTCGCCCATGAACACATAGGTATGGTGGTCGACGATGGCGTGGTCGGGCTTGTTGAATTCGTTGGCGAGGATCTTTTCCGCCATCGCCATGCCGACGGCGTTGGTAATGCCCTGGCCGAGCGGGCCGGTGGTGGTTTCCACGCCAGGCGCGTAGCCGTACTCGGGGTGACCCGGGGTCTTGGAATGCAGCTGACGGAACTGCTTGAGGTCGTCCATCGACAGGTCGTAGCCGGTCAGGTGCAGCAATGCGTAAATCAGCATCGAGCCATGGCCGTTCGACAGCACGAAGCGGTCACGGTCCGCCCACTTGGGGTTGGTGGGGTTGTGGCGCATATGGTGGTTCCACAGCGTTTCAGCGATTTCCGCCATGCCCATGGGGGCGCCGGGGTGGCCGGATTTGGCTTTTTCGACTGCATCCATTGCAAGTGCGCGGATGGCATTGGCCAGGTCATTACGGGTTGGCATTGCGTTCCCTTCGTTTCTAAGTAAAAAACCGATCACATCCCCACCCTGATAAAGCTGTGCAGAGACAGCTTGGGCAGAATATGCAAAAACCTTGATTATCCGTCAGCAAGGCAGGCTTTCGCAAGCCGCAGCCAAAGCGGGTGAAAGAAGTGGTTTGACAAGGGCTTAAGCCAACAAGCTCAAGCCCCCACTCAGGACCGACACTCTAAAATCTTTTTATTTGCCTGGTTGGGTGGCTTATGCGCCGGCCGCCTTCAACCAGTCACGCCACAAGACAAACAGCTCGGGACTGGCGGACGCCACCACCGAGCGCTCCCAGATATTGGCGATATCAAAGCTGCCGGACAGGCTGGACAACTGTCCGCCCGCCTCTTCCAGGATCAGCGCACCCGCCGCGTAATCCCACAACTTCTGTCCGCCATGGACATAGATATCGAAGCGCCCGGCGGCGGTATAGCACCAGTCCAGCGTCGAGGCGCCGAAATTGCGCTGCGAGGCATAAGGCGGCCACGATGCCAGCCGGCCCGCCAGTTCGCGATCGATGCGTTTCATTTCCACCCCGGCCAGCGCACGGCGCAGCTCGGCAGCAGGCGGGCGCAAAGGCAGCGGCTGGTCGTTCAGGAATGCACCGCATCCCCGCTCGGCTGAAAACATCTCATCCGCAATCGGGTCATAAATCACGCCCAGCTGGCGCTCGCCTTTGTAGAGATAGGCCACGGACACGGCGAAATACGGCACGCCGGCAACAAAATTGGAGGTGCCGTCAATCGGATCGACGCACCAGAGGCCATCACGCCCCGCCGCCCAGGCGTCGCGCTGCTGCTGCTCGGTCATTTCCTCGCCCAGCACCGGCACGTCCTTGATCCTGGGCAGGGCGATCTCCAGCGCGGCCTGCGTCTCCGCATCGGCCTCGGTAAACAGGCTGCCATCCGCCTTGTGGCTGTGCTTCACCTTGAGAAAGCGGGGCGTGACCTCGCGCTGCGCAACTTCCCGTACCAAGGCTTTGACCTGTTCAAGCATGGTCAGACACGTACGCAATAACAATAAACAAATTCCTGCTCCTTGCCCGTCGGGGTATGGTGAATTTCGGTTTCATGCTTCAGCAACCGGAACGGCGCACCGAACTCGGCGTGCAATGCGTCGGGGGCATAGCGCACCACGTCGAGCCCCGAACATTGCAGCGGGCCACCGGGGCCAAACGTTGCCACAATCACCCGTCCGCCGGGCTTGACGCTCTTCAGCACCTGCGCGACGTAGCGCGCACGGTCATCCGGATCGGTCAGGAAATGGAATACCGCGCGGTCGTGCCAGACATCGTACTGTGCCACGGGCAACTCGACCTGGGTGACATCTCCGACCAGCCACCGCACCGACTGCGCCCGTTCGCCCAGGCGCGCCTGACTCACCGCCAGCGCCGACTGGGCCAGATCCAGCACGGTCAGATTGCGATAACCCGCATCCAGCAAGTCATCCACCAGCACCGAGGCACCGCCACCAACATCGATAATGTGCGCATCCGTACCGACACTCTCCGCAATCAGGCGCAAGGATGACGCCGCGTGCAGCTGGAACCAGCTCACCTGATCGGTTGCCTTCTTGCTGTACACATCCTCCCAGTGCTGATGACGCTCTACCATGTCATTGCTCCTTCCATTTGATCGAACAACCCATGCTGGGAATCTGCTCGGCCGGACCGCGCTGGCTGGCAGCCACCGCCTTCATCGCCTCGAACAGATCGCGGCGCACGCCTTCAGGCGCGGTGTCCTTGCGTGATTCGTCGAAACGGCCCCGGTATTGCAGCTCGCCCTGGCGATTAAGCCCGAAAAAGTCCGGGGTGCATACCGCGCCGTAGGCCTTGGCCACCTGCTGCGTTTCGTCGAGCACGTACGGAAAGGGAAAACCAAACTCCCTGGCCACGTTTTTCATGTTGTCGAACGAATCCTCCACATATTCGGCCGGATCGTTCGACATGATGGCGATGGCATGAATGCCATGCACCTTGAGCTCGGCCAGGTCGCGCACCAGACGCGGGCGGATGGCTTTGACATACGGGCAGTGATTGCAGATGAACATCACCAGCAGGCCGTTCGGCCCCATTGCGTCGTGCAGCGACCATTGCCTGCCGTCCACACCGGGTAGACTGAATTCAGGGGCCTTCCAGCCAAAATCGCACACAGGGGTGGTAAGGGAAACCATGACGCGCTCCGTAGAATCACTGGACAACCCCGGCATAATAGCAATGATCCTAAAACCGTAGTTGACCACTCATGACCCTATGGACTTCGCATGAATGCCTGCTTCCCTAGCTTCATCCTGGTTTTCCATCAGGGTGAAACCGCTACGCGCCCGCTGACACGCCCGGATGGGTGTCTGCCTTTGTCGCTCGTCGTTGCAGGCAACAGCCTGCCGCCTTCTCGCTTCGTGGCAGACCCCCATCCAGACGCACCATCGGGTGCGTCCAACCACGGTTTTTAGGATCATGTCTTCGCCACGCTTTTATCTCAATCAGCCCCTCGCACCCGGCGCACGTTTCAGCCTGCCACCCGGCCCGGCACGTCATGCAGCCAAGGCGCTGCGGCTGGCCGTGGACGACACCGTCGTCCTGTTCAACGGCCGGGGCGGTGAATACACCGCGCGCATCGAACGCATTCATAAGGACGATGTCGCCGTCAGCATCACCGGCTTTATCGATATCGAGCGCGAATCGCGTCTGCGGGTCATGCTGGCACAGGGGATATCGAGCGGCGAGCGCATGGATTACACCCTGCAGAAAGCGGTCGAACTCGGGATCACGGCAATACAGCCGATTGCGGCCAAGCGCAGCGTGGTCAAACTGGCTGGCGAACGGGCCGATCGCCGCGTCATGCACTGGCAGGGCGTGGTCGCCAGCGCCTGCGAGCAATGCGGGCGCAACCAGGTGCCCATCGTGGCCACGCCGCTGACACTGGCCACGTGGCTCGGCCAGCATGGTGCCGGGCGGCTATTGTTTCTGTCGCCACAGGCCGAAGCGCGACTGGCCGACCTGCCCGCCCCCGCCGAAACGGATTGCCTGGTGGCGGGACCCGAAGGCGGATTCGAGCCTGAGGAAATCGCCACCCTGCATGCGGCCGGTGCCATTCCAATTCGCCTGGGGCCACGCGTGTTGCGCACCGAAACGGCCGCACTGGCTGCGCTGGCTGCCATGCAAACCCTGTGGGGCGATTTCTAGCGCCATCACCTCAAAGACACTTAATTCTTGCACCCGCACAGGCGTGCCACGTAGTACTCATGCGTTTTTTCGGTATCCTTCAGGTAATTTCGCCCAGACCAGGTTAAACCGTTGAAAGACACCACCGATTTCGTCCACTGGTTCCGCTCCGCCGCGCCCTACATTCACGGGTTTCGCGGCAAGACTTTCGTCATCGCCTTTGGTGGCGAACTGGTGGCGGACGGCGGGTTTGTCCAGCTGGCCCATGACGTCAACCTGCTGAACAGCCTGGGCGTGCGGCTGGTGCTGGTACATGGCGTACGGCCTCAGGTCGAAGCCCGCCTCACCGAAAACGGCACCGCCATCCGTTACGTCAATGGCCTGCGCGTCACCGACAGTGCTGCGCTGGCGTGCGTCAAGGAAGCCGCCGGCACCGTGCGGGTCGAGATCGAGGCGCTGCTGTCGCTGGGGCTGGCCAACACGCCGATGGCGGGTGCCGATATCCGGGTGGCCTCGGGCAATTTCGTCACCGCACAACCGCTGGGCGTGCGCGATGGCGTCGATCTGCTGCACACGGGTGAAGTCCGCAAGATCGATGCGGCCGCGATCCGGCGTCGCCTCGACCAGCACGACATCGTGTTGCTGTCGCCCATCGGCTACTCGCCGACGGGTGAAATTTTCAACCTCAGCCTGGAAGACGTCGCCACCCAGGCCGCGGTCGAACTCGCGGCAGACAAGCTGATTTTCCTGATGAACACCGAGGGCGTGCCAGACAAGAGCCGCACCATCCACAACGCCCTCACCGTCAACGAGGCGCGCCAGGTGCTCGAAAAATCGGGGCGCAGCAAGGCCCGCCCCTTGCCGGAGGATGTCGCCTACTATTTGCCCTGCGCCATCACCGCCTGCACCCAGGGCGTGAAACGGGCACATCTCATCAGTCGCCACCGCGACGGGGCGCTCCTGTCCGAGCTGTTTACCCGCGAAGGGGTGGGCACGCTCATCACCCCCGCGCCACTGGAAGTACTGCGCCCCGCGACCATCGACGATGTCGGCGGCATCCTCGGCCTGATCGAACCGCTGGAGCGCGATGGCATCCTGGTACGGCGCTCGCGCGAACTGCTGGAAATGGAAGTCGATCGTTTTCTGGTGCTCGAGTCCGATGGCGTCATTGCCGGCTGCGCCGCGCTCTACCCGTTCCCCGAAGAACAGGCCGCAGAACTGGCATGCATGGCGGTGTCCAAGGATTTCCGCGGCCGTGGCTTTGGTGACCTGCTGCTGGAAGAAGCCGAGAAAAAAGGCAAAAAAGCCGGATTCAAGCAGTTGTTTGTGCTGACCACCCGGACCGAACACTGGTTCGAAGAACGCGGCTTCGTCGACAGCAGTCCGGACCATCTGCCGAAAAGCAAACAGGCGCTATATAACTACAAGCGAAGATCCAAGGTCCTGCAGAAATCGCTGTAAACAAGGAGGAGAGCCTTTGTTTAAACACACCATGGCCGGGCTTGCCCGGCCTTGCCAATGCCACTGTCCAGCCAACGGGTTCAATTGTGGCGCGTAAAGGGGCCGCCCGTCTTGTCCTCTTTTTGCTGCTGATCGCAGGCCATCCCGCGATCAGCGCCCCCCTGCCTCCCCTGGTATTCGGGATTTTTCCCCATCTGCCTGCCCGGCAGATGGTTGAGGCCTATCGCCCCCTGGCCAGCGAACTGGAAAAGCAGCTGCACCGCCGCGTGGTGATCTATAGTGCGCGCGACTATAAAACCTTTGCCACGCGTACTCGGCTGGGCGCATACGACATCATGCTGACAGCACCACATCTGGCCTGGCTGGCACGCCAGGAAGCGGGTTACCGACCGCTGTTGAAGTATGCCCAGCCGGTGCATGGCCTGCTGGTAGTCAGGGCTGATTCGTCGTTTGACTCAGCAAAGGCATTGCGCGGCCACACCATTGCCACCTCCGACCCCGTTGCCTTGGCGGTAATGGCCATCCAGGCCGAAATGTCCAGGCAGGGCATCCAGACGGAGGCCGATTATCGGACTGTCGAATCCGGAACCCACCTCAACGCCGTGATGCAGGTGCTCAATGGCCGGGCCGAAGGGGCCATGCTGGGCATGCATGCCTACATGCTGATGCCCCCCGATATACGGCAGCAACTACGCGTACTCATTGAAACGCCCCCGCTATCAAGCCTGATGTACCTGACCCATCCCCGCCTGCGTGATGCCGAGGCGCTGTCCATACGCAAGGCATTGCTGCGTTTTGAAGCCTCGTCCGAAGGACAGGCGTTCATGCGGCATGGCGGGTATGGCGGCTTTTCCAGTACAGACAGCAGCGAGTTGCAGGCCTTCCGCCCCTACGCATTGCAGGCCCAGAAGATGCTCCAGAACACCCGATGAAAGCCTGGCTGGAACGACTCTCGCTACGTTACAAACTCACCCTGGCCGCACTGGCAGTGGAAGTGGTGATGTTCGCGTTTCTGATCGGCAACGGTGTGCAGTTCACCAACCACGCCTTGCAACAGCAGGCCGACCAACGGGTACATGAAATAGCCGAAACACTTGCCATCGCACTATCGACCCCCTTGTCGCAACAGGACGATATCAGTGTGCGCGACATCATCGAATCGCTGCAGCGTGATGACAGCCTGATCATGATCGAAGTGCGCGACGGCAACGGCCGCATCGTGCATCAAACCAGCAATGGCGCCCGTATCAGCGAAAGCGATTTTCGGATATCGCAGCCCATTGAACTGGCAGGCCAGCACTATGGCGATATCGCACTGGTGTTGTCCAGCCAGTTCATTCATGAAACCCGTGCGCGCTACTTGCAGCAAAGCCTGCTGATTGCAGCGGCCGCCCTGCTGCTGACGGGATTCCTGCTTGCCCTGTCGGCAGGCGGCATCATCCACCGTTTCGAGGCGCTTACCCGTGCCAGCAAACGCATGGCGCAGGGAGATCTGGACGTCAAGCTGACCGGCGAAGGCCAGGATGAGGTCGGTCAGCTCATCGACACCTTCAACCGGATGGCCGAGTCTGTACGATTCAACGTCGAACGGGCGCGCGAGAATGAAGCGCGCTTTCATGCCATCGCCGACTACACCCATGATCTGGAATTCTGGCTGTCGCCCGAAGGCAAACTCCTGTGGGTCAACCCTTCGGTCGAGCGCATGCTGGGCTACAGCGTCAATGAATGCCTGGAACAGATGAATTTTCCGGCCGACATCATTCACCAGGAAGACCGTGAAGCCGCCACCTTCCAGCTGCGCCAGGCGCTACGCGGCACATCCGGCCAGGGCTACTCCTTCCGCATCTGCCGCAAGGACGGCGGGCATTTCTGGGCGCAGGTGAACTGGCAGCCAATCCACGATTACAGCGGGATCTACCAGGGGATCCGGGCCAGTATTCACAGCATCGATGACCTCAAGGCAACCGAAGCCAACCTGCGCCAGGCCATCAACGAATTGCGCACGGCAGAAAGCCTGCAGGGCAAATACCTGGAAGAAACCGAACAGGAACGTGCGCGCCTTGTTTCACTGCTGTCAGCAATGAATCTGGGCATCTTGTTCGTGGCTGCGGATGGGCGCGTGATCTATCACAACCCCAGCTTCAGTCGCATGTGGCTGATCGAAGAAGGGATGGACCTCATTGGCCAGCCCGCGCATGAAGTGCTGGCCCAGTCCGCCTCGTCGCTGGCCCGCCCGGACCATTTTTCCAAGCACCTGCTGTCGGTCCTGGAAACACGCGAGCTGTCGGACAGCTACGAAATCCAGATGACCGATGGCCGCGTCATCACCGAACTCGATTACCCGGTGCGCGATCGTGAAGGCCGATTCATCGGCCATTTGTGGATCTACGAAGATATCACCCAGGAGCGTCAAACGGCAGAGCAGCTGGTCTATCTGGCGGAGCGCGACGCGCTTACCGGCCTGTATAACCGCCATCGTTTCCAGCAGGAACTGGCGCGCACCATGCTGGAAAGCGACCGCCACCAGTTGCAGTGTGCCGTGATGTTCTTCGACCTCGATGAATTCAAGACCATCAACGACAGCTATGGTCATAGTGCCGGCGATGCCCTGCTGATTCGTGTGGCGGGCGAAATCAGTGCGCTGGTGCGCCGCAACGAGGTGCTTGCGCGCCTGGGCGGCGACGAATTCGCCATCCTGCTGCCCGGCGTGCAACCCCACGAGGCCGAAGCGCTGGCCGACCGCGTGGTTCACGCAGTCGCGCAGATTCCTTTCCGCTTCGAAGGACAAAGCCTGCGAGCCACCACCAGTCTGGGGATCGCCTATTACCCCACGCATGCCGTCGACGCCGACGACCTGGTGGCACGTGCCGACATTGCCATGTATCAGGCCAAGGATGCGGGCAAGAACACCTGGCGCGTGTACCGCGCCGACACCAAGGCCGACACGGAAATGCGCACCCGGCTGTCGTGGAGCGAGCGCATCAGCAATGCGCTCGACAAGGAATTGTTCCAGCTGCACTTCCAGGGGGTGTACCGCGCGGAAGACTGTTCGCTATCGCATCTGGAAGCGCTGATCCGCATGGTCGATGAACGCAATCCCGACCAGCTCATCATGCCGGTTCACTTTATCCAGCTGGCCGAGAAAAGCGGGCGCATTCTCGATATCGACCGCTGGGTGATCCGGAAAGTCATAGGCATGTTGTCTGAAAACCCGCATATCCCGTCCATTGCACTCAACGTGTCCGGGCGGTCGCTGTCCGAACCAGAATTACCCCAGTACATTGGCAACGAACTGCGGGAGCACAACGTCAACCCCAGCCGTCTCATTGTGGAAATCACCGAAACGGCGGCCGTGTCGGACCTGCACGATGCACAGCGCATGATCGAGGCACTGCGTCAGATGGGATGCGGCGTGTCGCTCGACGACTTCGGCGTCGGCTTTGCCTCCTTTGCCTATCTCAAGCACCTGCACGTCGACACCATCAAGATCGACGGCATCTTTATCCGTGACCTACCCAACGACCCCGACAACCAGATCTTCGTCCAGGCCATGGTCAGCGTTGCGCTCGGGCTCGGCAAGTCGGTGATCGCGGAATACGTCGAAGATGCCCGGACGCTTGCCTTGCTGCGCAAATTCGGCGTC
This sequence comes from Thiobacillus sp., assembly GCA_019911765.1. Lineage (GTDB taxonomy): Bacteria > Pseudomonadota > Gammaproteobacteria > Burkholderiales > Thiobacillaceae > Thiobacillus. The sequence continues at coordinate 3,091 of JAIOJU010000199.1, read as the reverse complement.
GACCTGGTACAGGGCTATCACCTTGACCGCCCGGTCGTCAGCCACCCCGCCCTAAACAGTGCCGAGGCTTTGCTTACCGGCTAAACCCACAAGACGGAGGCTCCCGCCGCCCGAAGAGACCACGATGTTAAAATGCCGGGTTTTTCCAGCCCTTCAGGTCCCCCGCCGTGCTTACCGCTTCCAGCATCACCCTTCAATTCGCCGCCAAACCCCTGTTCGAGAACGTCAACGTCAAGTTCGGCGACGGCAACCGTTATGGCCTGATCGGTGCCAACGGCTGCGGCAAATCGACCTTCATGAAAATCCTCGCCGGCGAGCTGGAATCGACCGCCGGCAACGTCTCGCTCGACCCGGGCGAGCGCATGGCCTGGCTGCGGCAGGACCAGTTCGGCTATGAAGACCAGCGCGTGCTCGATGTGGTGATGCAGGGCCATGCCGAGATGTGGCGAGTGATGCAGGAGAAGGACGCGATCTACATGAACCCGGAGGCGAGCGAGGAAGACTACCTGCACGCCGCCGAACTCGAAGCCAAGTTTGGCGAAATGGGCGGCTACGATGCCGAGGCGCGCGCGGGCCAGCTGCTGCTGGGGGTCGGCATTCCCACCGAACAGCACAATGGCACCATGAGCCAGATCGCCCCCGGCTTCAAGCTGCGCGTGCTGCTGACCCAGGCGCTGTTCTCCAACCCCGACATCCTGCTGCTGGACGAGCCGACCAACAACCTCGACATCAACACCATCCGCTGGCTGGAAAACGTGTTGAACGAGAGCAAGGCCACCATCATCGTCATCTCGCACGACCGCCACTTCCTGAATCAGGTCTGTACCCACATGGCCGACCTCGACTACGGCACCATCAAGGTTTATCCCGGCAATTACGACGACTACATGCTGGCTTCGGCACAGGTCAAGGAGCGCCAGGCCTCGGCCAATGCCAAGGCCAAGGACAAGGTCGCCGAACTGCAGGAATTCGTGCGCCGCTTCTCCGCCAACAAGTCGAAAGCACGCCAAGCCACCAGCCGCATGAAGATGATCGACAAGATCAAGATCGACGACTTCAAGCCCTCATCGCGGCAGAACCCCTACATCCGCTTCGAGCAGGAAAAAGTCCTGCATCGCCGCGCGCTTGAAATCGAAAACCTCAAGTTTGGCTACGAAGGCACGCCGCTGTTTTCCAATCTCGGTTTTTCGCTGGAGGCTGGTGAAAAGCTTGCCGTGATCGGCGGCAACGGCGTCGGCAAATCCACGCTGATGAAACTGCTGATGGGCGAACTGACGCCGGAATACGGCGAAGTGAAGTGGAGCGAAAACGCCAGCATCGGCTATTTTTCGCAGGACCACGTCACCGACTTCGACATGGACCTGAATCTCACCGACTGGATGCACCAGTGGACCCAGCCGGGCGACGACGAGCAGGTGCTGCGCGGCATCCTCGGACGCCTGCTGTTCTCGGGTGACGACGTGAAGAAATCGGTGCGCGTGCTGTCCGGTGGCGAAAAAGGCCGCATGCTGTACGGCAAGCTGATGCTCGGCCGCCACAACGTGCTGGTGATGGACGAACCGACCAACCACATGGACATGGAATCGATCGAGTCGCTCAACCTCGCACTCGACCTGTTCAAGGGCACGCTGATCTTCGTCTCGCACGACCGCGCGTTCGTCAGCAGCCTCGCCACGCGCATCCTCGAAATCGAGCCGACCGGCGTCGAGTTCTATATGGGCACGTACGACGAGTACCTGCACTCGAAGGGGCTGGAGTAAATATTTCTATCCGCGAAGGACGCGAAGGTGCGCGAAGAAAACCCCAAGCATTTTGATGTGGTTCTGACTTTCTTCGCGCCTATTCGCGTCCTTCGCGGATAGATTCTTTGGGGGAATAGCATGAGCGAAGTCATCATCATCGGCCTCGGTCAATTGGGCCGCGTGTTCGCAGGCGGCCTGTTGCGCACGGGTCACACGGTTGTTCCGGTCAACCGCGGCGACGACATGTTCACCGTCGCGCACGCGCATCCCGATCCTGCGCTGGTGCTGGTGGCCGTCGCCGAGAACGATCTGCACACCGTGCTCGCCGCCATGCCCGGCGCCTGGCGGCCCCGCGTCGCGCTGATCCAGAATGAACTGCTGCCGCGCGACTGGGAACAATACCGTTACGCCGACCCCACCGTGATCTCGGTGTGGTTCGAAAAGAAAAAAGGCATCGACGCCAGGCCGCTGATTGCTTCGCCCGCAGCCGGACCAGGTGCGGCGCTGCTGTGCCGTGCGCTCGCCACGATCGATCTACCGTGCCGCGAAGTTGCAGTTGGCGACGAGCTGCTGTTCGAACTGGTACGCAAGAACGTCTACATCCTCACCACCAACATTGCCGGCCTCAAAACCGGCGGCACCGTGTCCCAACTCTGGGCGCAGCACGAATCCTTTGCCCGCCAGATTGCGAACGAAGTGATGGATATTCAGGATGCGCTCACCGGCGTCGCGCACGACCGCGACGCGCTGATTGCCGGCATGCTCGAAGCCTTTGCCGGCGACCCGGAACATGGCTGTACCGGGCGCTCGGCACCGTCGCGCCTGGCGCGGGCCATCGGGCACGCGGATGAATACGGATTGAGCGTACCGAACCTGCGCGCATTGCAACGTTAACTCAGCTGCCAGACAACCAGCGCTCAGATCGCCTTGCCCCTGGATTTGCCCTTATCGCCGCCCACCACACCGTTCCGTTCAAATGGAATCCAGCGGGACGACAGGTCAGTTTTGACTCGCCCCTTGATGCGGTAGGGCACCCCATTCTTCAACACACCGGGCAAGGTCTTGATCTGCTGAATCAGATTAGTCGACTCGGTGGCAGCATCTACCCGCAGCAGCGCGCTTGAAGCGGCCGGAATCAACGTCGTGGCGCGCGTCTGCCCTGCGGCAAAGGGCCGTCCGTTCAATTCCAGCTCAAAATCCAGCGCCTCGATGGTCAGGTCGAAATCATTCGGGTTGTCCACCCGCAGTCCCACATCGAAATGCTGCTCGAACACACCCAGGCTCTTGATGTCGACCCCGGCCACGCTCACCTTCGGTGCGACGGCATTCACTGGCAGGCCGGAACAGGC
>JAIOJU010000198.1 GCA_019911765.1 Thiobacillus sp. | reverse complement strand
GGTCGTGCATGAGCTTTGGCGTCTTGCGCAACGCCCCCGGGACACCCGTTAAAATTTCGACCAAGGAGCCGCATCACGAATCGGCTCCGGTGTTTGCCACCCAATTAGGACGGATTGCCATGCCAGCTGACCAGAAGTCTGACGCGATATCCGCGATGGACGTCGCACCGCGAACCCAGCCATCGCTTTACCCGGAGCCTTTCGCTTCGAGGATGGCGGGTCGGGAAAAGCGTCAACTTGGCGATGTGTTCGGACTGACCAATTTCGGCGTGAATCTGACCCGTCTGGCACCGGGCGCCATGTCGGCCCTGCGCCATTCGCACACCCGGCAGGACGAGTTCATCTACGTGCTCGAGGGCACGCCCACGCTGATTACGGAGGTGGGCGAAACCCTGCTTGCGCCCGGCATGTGCGCGGGCTTCAAGGCCGGCCAGGGCGGCGGCAACCAACTCGTCAACCGCAGCAACGCGCTGGTCGCCTATATCGAGATCGGTGACCGCACGGCCGGCGACAGCGTCCACTATCCGGATGATGACATTGAAGCCTGGTCGGAAGGCGGCGGCTGGCGGTTCAGGCACAAGAATGGCGAGCCGTACTAAGGAGACGCTGAACAAGTCCACAACGTCATTCCGGCGAACGCCGGAATCCAGCCAGATCAAGTCGCTGGACCCCGGCGTTCGCCGGGGTGACAACTTGTTCAGGGGTTTCCTAACAGCAGGCCCGCTTGAGCAGACGATAATCGACAAGTCCCTCTGTAAACTACCGCCCCATGAAAATCCTTTTTTCCCTGATCGAATCCCCCTTCCATCCCGATTTCAGTGCCCTGTATCAGAAGCTGGGCATTGCGGCAGAGCGCTTCAACTCGGCGCGCAATCTGCACCGGGCGCTGCAGAAGCAGCCGCCCGATTTCTTCGTCGGCGAATTCGTCTACGGCTGGGGCAACAACTACGCCGGTGCCAACGTCTCCAATCTGGACGTCACCATCCGCTCCCTGCAACGCTTTGCGCCACAGGCGAAGATCATCGTGTTCATGCATCCGCGTGAAGAACCCCATATCGGCAAGCTGACGGAACTGTTTCCCGTCCATGCCGTGTTGACCTACCCGGTGACCGAGCAACAGATGCAGGCAGCTTTGCATGACTAGAATTGGATGCGTAAAGCATTTATTGAGCCTTTGGGAAACATGCTCTTGTAGCACTTTGGTGATTCCTGATTTTGATTAATGGGGAAGTAATGATGATGAAAAACCTAAGCACACTGCCACGATCCCAATCGAAAACATTGACGCTTGTCTGGATTGCATTTATCGGGATAACCCTGTCCGCTTGTGCCAGCACGGCTGAAAACGCCAAGATTCACATCAACACCTCAAAGCCGCACGATACACAGGGCTTCCGCTTGGTTGATGCGCGCGCGCAAGACTCACGTGGTTACAGTCAAAATGGAAAGTCTCAGTACTTGGGCGACAGCAATTTTGAATCCCCACCGACCGAGCTGATTGCTTTACGCTTAAATGACAAACTCGGAGACTTGCTGAGAGGAAAAGAAATATCCCTGCTACATTTCCAGGCTCGCATTACTGCCCCGTTTTTTCAGACCTATCCTGGAATGCCACTAGCTGCTGAGGTGCTGGGCAGAGCGTTGAGTTTGCCTCAGCTTGGCTACCCCCACTATGCAAATGTCAGCCTACGGGGGACTTATCTACAAAAAGAATTTTCAGGAGCGAAGTCGGTTCAGTTTTACGTAGGATCAGGGAAGTCCGAGGTATCAGAAGCGTTCGATGGTGCGCTTAGCGAAGCTGCAGCAAGCTTGCGGTTGTTGTTGGAGGCTGAGAACACAGCAAGTGGACCTGCAGCGAAACTCACCGACGACACCAGTCAATAAACGATCGGGGCCTGACCCCAGTTGTCGCATCATGCTTTCGTATCCGCTCTTTAGCTCGTATCTCAAGCTGCCAGGACACCATCCATGAGCATCACCCCCTTCCAGGCGCTGGCCTGCCCGCTGGACGGCACCCCCTTGCATTGCACGGGCTCCGCCTGGCGCTGCGACTCCGGCCACAGTTTCGACATTGCCAGCCAGGGCTATACGAACCTGTTGCCGGTGCAAAACAAGCGCTCGCGCGATCCGGGCGACAGCAAGGAGATGATCGCGGCGCGGCGGCGTTTCCTGACGGCCGGCTTTTACCAGCCGATTGCCGCTGCGGTGAGCCGGGCGGTGCTGGCCGACCTGCCTGCTGGCGTGGTGAGCAGTTGCCTCGACGCCGGCTGCGGCGAAGGCTATTACCTGCGCCAGCTGGCCGCTGCGGTGCCGGACGAACAGATGCTGGCGCTGCTGGGGCTGGATATTTCCAAATGGGCGGTGCTGTCGGCCGCCAGGCAGGACAGGCGTGTGAGCTGGGTGGTGGGCAGCAACGCCAACCTGCCGGTGCTGCCGGCCACGCTGGACCGCGTGCTGTGCATGTTCGGCTTCCCGGTGTATCCCGAGTTTGCGCGGGTGCTGAAGCCCGGTGGCCGGCTGCTGCAGGTCGACGCCGGGTCGGATCATCTGCGCGAACTGCGCGAGATCATCTACCCCAGCCTGAAGCCGGAACGCACGGCCGAGATGCCCACCCCGGCAGGCTTTGACCCTCTGCCGGCGGAAACGCTGCGGTTTTCCATCGAGCTGACCAGCACCGAGCAGATCGCCGATCTGCTGACCATGACGCCGCATCTCTATCGCGCCAAGGCCGAAGCCCGCGCGGAAGCTGCTGCGCTGACGGCGCTGTCGCTGAGTGTGGATGTACGATTGACGGGGTTTGAACGGGGCCCGAGATAAGAATATTCCCCATGCATGACAAAGGCTTTCCGCCCATCGCCGACGCGCACGCACGGGTGCTGATCCTCGGCAGCCTGCCCGGACAGGCATCGCTCCAGCGACAGCAGTACTATGCCCAGCCTCACAATGCATTCTGGAAAATCATGGGCCGACTTTTCGACGCAGGCCCGGAATTACCCTACGCGGAACGCGCGCATCGCCTGGTCCGCAGCGGAGTCGCCCTGTGGGACGTGTGCGCCGCCGCGCAACGACCGGGCAGCCTCGATGCCGCTATCGTGCTATCCAGCGTGGTACCGAATGACCTGGCTGCGTTCATCGAATCCCACCCGAATATCGGCCTGATCTGCTTCAATGGCGGCAAGGCTGCCGACCTCTACCGGCGGCTGGTGCTGCCCGGCTTGCCTGCCGCCGTAGCCGCCATCCACACCGAAACGCTTCCGTCCACCAGCCCTGCCCATGCGGCCATGTCGTTTGAAGAAAAGCTGACACGCTGGGCGGCTGTACTGCAAAATACCCATAGATCCGACGCAACGCTTTGACCGTGACGCCATGAACCAATGCAGCCACGAAATATTTATTCCTTGAATCATCATGACCCACACACAAACCATCAAACTCGACGCTGCCCATTTCGACGCCAAAGCCCGCCAATGGGATGAAAATCCGGTGTTCCAGGAACGCGGGCTCAAGATCGCGAACGCCGTCCGCAAAGCCGTGCCCCTGCACCGGCAGATGCGCGCGCTCGATTACGGCTGCGGCACCGGCCTGCTCTCCTTCCCGCTCAAGGACGAACTCGGCGCGATCCTGCTGGCGGACAATTCGAGCGGCATGCTCGATGTCGTGGCCGGGAAGATCGCCGCGCAGGGCGTGACGAACATGACGCCGCTGAAGCTGGACCTGCTCGCCGACCCGCTGCCGGCGCAGACTTTCGACCTGATCGTCACCGCGATGACGCTGCACCATGTGCCCGATACCGACCACATCCTGCGTGTCTTCCACGACCTGCTGAACCCCGGCGGCTATCTGTGCATCGCCGACCTGGACCAGGAAGACGGCTCGTTTCACGGGCTGGAGGTCGATGTGCACCACGGTTTCGACCAGGCCGACCTGGGCCGGCGCACCGCACAGGCGGGGTTTGGCGAGGTTCAATTCCAGACGGTGTTCACTATTACCAAGGAACGCGAAAGCGGAACGCAGGACTACCCGGTGTTCCTGATGACGGCACGCCGCGCTGGCGCCTAGCTGCCCAGAACAGGACTGCCCGCAACAGAAGCAGAGGATCACGCAATGGGTTTCGAGTACATGTTTTTCAGCGAGGCGCTGCGCGACCGCTTCATGGCGTTTGCGGCGAAGCACGGCATCGCCAGCACGATGCGGCAGGACGAGATCGCAGGCTTTGTGGTCGAACTGCCGGACGGGCTGGCCGATGACCTGCAGGACACCATCGATGACGAGTACGATTCGATCATGGACGAACAGATGCTGCTCGCCGAGGCGGACGAGGAACTGGTCAGCCACCACGCGTTCGGCGTCACGGTGACGCTGGAAGATGGCAGCACCCGCGCCGTACGCATTCCTCCGGCAGTGGCGCGCCGCCTGCTGGAGCATTTCACGCCCGACGAGGTCCACGAGATCGCCACCGCCATTGTGCAAAGCGCCGAGAATCCGATCGACGGCCCGATTTGCCACAAGCCCCCCAAATAGTTGCGGCAGCACGACAGCTGCGCCCTTCGGCCTGCCCCGGCAGGTTGATGGAGCCCGGCCTGTCGCGCGTGCTCTTAAGGAACATTTAAGTATTGCGCACCATGCTGCTGTTGATAATTGCATTTTCGCAAAAGGAAAATGATGAACCTGAAAAACACGGCAAGCCGCTATGGCTGCCTTTCAATCGGTATCCACTGGATGATGGTGCTGCTGTTCGTCGCGGTGTACGGCGCCGTCGAATTACATGAGTTGTTCGCAAAAGGCAGTGATCTTCGTGCGATGCTGATGACCTGGCATTTCATGCTCGGCTTGCTGGTGTTCGCACTGGTCTGGCTGCGGCTGGCGGCGCGTCTGTCCGGCCCCACGCCCGCCATCGTGCCGGAACCACCGGGTCTGCAACAACTCTCGTCCAGGCTGCTGCATCTGGCGCTATACCTGCTGATGATTGGCATGCCGTTGACCGGCTGGCTGATGCTCAGTGCCGCCGGAAAGCCGATCCCGTTCTTCGGCATGGAATTGCCCGCACTGATCGGTGAAAACAAGGACCTCGCAGAACAGATCGAGGAATTGCATGAAACAGTGGGGACTGCAGGCTATTTCCTCATCGGCCTGCATACAGTGGCCGCTTTGTACCATCACTACATCAAGGGTGACAATACGCTGACACGCATGCTTCCCGAGCGGAAATAAGCCAGTTCGTTCAGCCCCTTTAAGGAATCTTTAAGTATTGCGCGCCATGCTGGGACCTGTTGATAATCAAGCTTTTGCAAAGGAGAAATGATGCTCGTTCTATTACGATTGGCAGGTCTCGGGATATGTGCCGCAACGGGGCTGGTGTCGCTTGCCGCTCCGGTTTACGCCAGCGAACACGAGCATAAGCATGAAGCACAACATGCTGCGCCCGTATTGAAGCCGGGCCAGAAATGGGCATCCGACGAAGTGTTGCGACAGGGCATGGACAACATCCGCAAAGCGATGCTCGCAAACCGTGAAGCCATCGAGAAAGAACGCCTCGGCGCCCAGGATTATCAGAAGCTGGCTGCAGCCGTGAGCAAAGAGACCACCAACATCGTGAAAAACTGCCGGCTCAGCAAGGATGCCGATGCCGCCTTCCATACCATCGTGCTTGCCGACCTGATTCAGAGCACGGAAATGATGCGGACCTCGCCAAAGGTGCAGGTGCAGCGGGCCGGTGCGTTCGCGGTGCTGCAGTCCTTGCGCCACTACGGCAACTATTTCCAGCATCCCGGCTGGGAAATCGACAGATAAGGCAGCCTGAATGGGCCCGGGGAGTCCGGGCCCGCATTACACTTTGGCTGCACTGACCGGTGAAAGTACGACGGTCGCCTGTTTGGGCTATCGTTAGGGCTCGCCATCCAAAACGTGTTTACCGCACTGCAACCATGACAAAACCCATTCTCTATCACATGCCCGTCTGCCCTTTCTGCCAGCGGGTGGACATCCTGCTGGCACTGAAGGGCCGCCGCGACGACATCGCGGTCCAGTCGATCGATATCACCCGGCCGCGGCCTGAAGCGCTGCTGCAGAAAACGCATGGACCGACGGCGCTGCCGGTTCTGGAGACTGCCGATGGCCACATCGTCAAGGAAAGCCTGGTGATCCTGCAGTATCTCGAAGACATTTTTCCCGAACGCCCGGTCGCCCAGCGCGATCCCTGGCGACGCGCGGTAGAGAACATGCTGACACGGATGGATAGCGAGTTTTTCATGCAGGGCTATGGCTGGCTGATGAACCAGGACCTCTCACGCCGCGATACCCTGCGCGAAGGCATGCTGAGGCAATATGCCCAGTTGAATGATTTTCTGCAGGAACATGCGCCCTCCGGCCCGTTTCTGTTCGAGGACTTCGGCTGGGCGGAAACGGTTTTCACGCCCTTCTTCCAGCGCTTCTGGTTTCTGGAATATTACGAAGACTTCACCCTGCCCGACGAGCCGCGCTACGCACGGGTACGCCAGTGGATGGACGCCTGCCGCGCGCATCCGGCTGCGCAGCAGGTAACGAAGGAAGAAGTGATCAAGCTCTATTACGACTATTCGAAAGGCGCAGGCAACGGCGCCTTGCCTCCCGGTCGCACGCGTTCGTCCCTGGTCTTCGAGCCTGACTGGCGCAGCCGGCCCTGGCCGCCAAAGAACAAGTACGAACACAGTGCGACCGACGCCGAACTGGGCCTGTAAATCAGGAAATAACGAGGCAAAGCGAGATGAGCAGCGTTACGGGCGGATGTCTTTGCGGAGCAGTGCGGTTCGAGATCAGCGGGCCGATTCGCCATATCGTGCACTGCCATTGTTCCCAGTGCCGCAAGGCCCAGGGGAGCGCATTCGCCACCAACGGCATCGTCAGCACATCCGACTTCAGGATGCTTGCCGGAGCGGACGAACTCACCGGCTACGAATCAACACCCGGCCAGACCAAATACTTTTGCAGGACCTGCGGTTCTCCGATCCTGAGCAAAACCGCTTCGAAACCAGATCAGGTCCGGGTACGGCTCGGCAGCATCGACTCCGACATCAAGGAACGCCCCGAGGCCCATATTTTTGCAAGCTCCAGGGCCAACTGGGACGAGATCACCGGCGACCTGCCGCAGTACGATGGCTACGAACCCGGCCGAAGCTGATGCCTGATGGTGTTTGTCTGATTCGATCAGGGACGACTGGATTTGTAAGGATATGAAGCGCTGGCGCGACTGAGTGTTTCCGGACCGGAGATCCTCATGCGCGCTTTGTTACTGGCTTGTGCCCTGCTCGCCCCCGCCGCCCATGCGGCCACCTGCACCGCTGCCAGCGGACCGGCCCGCAACAGCCTGCTGGAGTTGTACACCTCGGAGGGCTGCAGTTCCTGCCCGCCGGCCGACCGCTGGCTGTCGCAACTTCCGCCAAACAGCGGTGTGGTGCCATTGGCGTTCCATGTGGATTACTGGGACCGGCTGGGTTGGCGCGACCCGTTTGGCCAGGCGGCATTCAGCCAGCGCCAGCGCGCGCGTAACAGCGGGCTGGGCTGGGTGTATACGCCGCAGGTCATGCTCGACGGCACAGATTACCGCAGCTGGCAGCGCAGCCGCACGCCTCAACTGAAGCCGGTGCCTGCACAGGTGAATCTCAGCCTGACGCTGACGCAATCGCCCGGGCACATCGATGCCCAGGTGGGCAGCCGCGTTGCTGCTTCCATCGATCGTCAAAAAGCGCGGCTGTTTCTGGCGCTGTATGAAAACCGCCTCAGTTCCAGGGTGGCAGCCGGTGAAAATGCCAGACGCACCTTGAATCACGACTATGTGGTGCGCGAACTGGTCGGCCCGCTGGACCTGCACGCACGCCACCGTTTCAAGCTGCAGGCCGGCTGGAAAACCGCCGACCTGGGTGTGGCGGCATTTATGCTGAATGCCCGGGGCGATACCCTGCAGGCGCTGGCTCTGGCCGCATGTCCCTAACGATAGAGCCTGTTTATGAACATCCATTTCCGTCGGCCAATGGTGTTTGTAGAGGCTGGAAAAGATGACTTGCAGAAAGCAGTTCCCGCCGCCCCATTCAATCGACGCGTAAATGCTATAAAAAAGCATGAAGTGAATGGGAGCTTGCCATGTCTCAGATCAGGATTGAAGCGCACCCGGACGCAGCCCGCCTCGCCAAGCTGGGCGTGGAAAGCTGGCCTGAGTGGGAAAAGGAAGCCTCGGAATTTCCCTGGCAATATGCCGAGAAAGAGACCAGTTACATACTCGAAGGGCGGGCGGTTGTGACGCCGGAAGGCGGTCAGCCGGTGGAAATCGGCAAGGGCAATCTGGTCAGGTTTCCGTCTGAACTGGCGTGCGTATGGAAGATCATCGAGCCGCTTCGCAAGCGCTATCGCATCGGCTAACCAGCTTTACAGGCTTGCCGGGTACCACCCGTTTCACGCAAACAGATATTTGATACCGACCGCATGCCAGTGCACGGCCTCCTCTTCCAGCGCACGCTGGGTGAGCGGGTGCTGTTCCAGCCAGCCTTGCGGCAGGCTCAGGCGGAATTTCTTGCCGTTGGCTTCCACTTTGACATCGGGCATCGCCACATCGGCACGGCTGCGGCAAAGGATGACGGCCTGACGCAACAGCCACACCAGCAAGCGGTCGTTGTCCGACAGGCCGGAATCAACCGCAAACTCCGGCAGCTTCAGCAACACGCCGCGCTGCGCACGCGCGAGCAGGGCCAGCCGCGCCTGGTCAGAGCGTGAAAAGCCCGGCATGTCGGCATTTTCCAGAATGTAGCCGGAATGGCGGTGATAGCCGCCATGCGATACCGAGAGGCCGATTTCATGCAGCCGTGCGCCCCAGTCGAGAAAGCGTTCGTCGTTGTCGCTGCCCGCTCCATTTGCAGCCAGCAGCGCAAGCGCCACGTGCTTGACGCGTGCCGCCTGCCGGGTATCGATGTGATAGCGCCGCATGAACTCGTCGACCGTGGCCTCACGCATGTCCTGCTTGTGAAAGCGCCCCAGCAGGTCGTAGAGGATGCCTTCGCGCATGGCCGTTTCGGCCACGGCCATCTGCTCGATGCCCAGTTCGGCAAACAGGCCAGACATGATGGCAAAGCCGCCTGCGATCACTGGACGACGGTCGTTGCGCAACCCGGCCAGTTCCAGCGCGTCGGCGCTCCCGGCCTTGATCAGCAGACCGCGCAATCGCGCCAGTCCGTCGGCGGTGATGCCGCGCTCCGCCAGGCCGTTTTTTTCAAGGATTTCACGCAGCGCACGCGCGGTGCCGCTGGAGCCGATGGCCTGCTGCCAGTTGGCCTGGGAAAAGGTATTGGCGATGCGTTCGACTTCGACACGCGCGGCCATCTCGGCGGTTTTCATCGCGGCCTTGTCGATGATGCCTCTGGCAAAGAAGCGCTGGCTGAAGTTGACGCAGCCCATGTGCAGGCTTTCACGCTCGTGCGGTTCGAGTCCCTGACCGATGATGAATTCGGTCGAGCCGCCGCCGATGTCCACCACCAGACGCCGGTCTTCCGAGGCCGGCAGCGAATGCGCCACGCCCAGATAAATCAGGCGTGCCTCTTCGCGTCCGGCGACGATCTCGATGGGATGCCCCAGCGCTTCCTCGGCCTTGCGGATAAAGGCATTGGCATTCTTGGCGATGCGCAGCGCCGATGTGCCGACACAGCGGATGGCCTCGGGCGACAGACCACGCAGGCGTTCGCCAAAGCGCTGCAAACAGGCCAACGCCCCGGCCTGGGTGGCTTCATCGAGTTTTTTATCGTCGCTGAGGCCGCCCGCCAGACGCACGGTTTCCTTCAGCGAATCGAGCGGATAAAGCTGATCGCCCGACACCGCACCACTTCCAGACGAAAGGAGTTGGAGCCCATGTCGACGGCAGCGAGAGTGTCATAAGTGCTCATGCCACGGCTCCAAAAAAGAGATAGGCCATGCCGATGGCGGCCAGGATGCCGGCGACATCGGCGATCAGCCCGCAGGCAACAGCGTGGCGCACGCGCTTGATGCCGACTGCGCCGAAGTACACGGCCAGCACGTAGAACGTCGTCTCGGTGCTGCCCTGCACGATGGATGCCAGCCGCCCGGCAAAGGAATCGGCACCGTGCGCCTGCATGGTGTCGATCATCATCGCGCGTGCGCCGCTGCCGGAGAAGGGTTTCATCAGGGCGGTCGGCAGTCCATCGACCCAGCGCGCGTCAAAGCCAAAACCCAGCACGGCGCCGCGGATGGCGCTCATCAACAGGTCAAGCGCACCGCTGGCGCGAAACACCGCAATCGCCACCAGCATGGCCACAAGATACGGGATGATCGTGACGGCTGTGTGAAAGCCCTCTTTCGCGCCTTCGACAAACGCCTCGTAGGCATTGACGCGTCGCCGCACCGCCATCAGCAAAAAGGTGACGATGAGACCGAACAGCAGCACGTTGCTGAGGATGGACGACTGTCGCGTCATCTCCACCGCATCCAGACTGCCAAAGTAGACCACCAGTCCGCCGATGAGTGCGGTGGCGCCGCCCAGGTAGGCCAGGGTGACGCGATTCCACAGATGCAGGCGCTGATACAGGCCGGTGACCATGAGTCCGATCAGGGTGCCGATATAGGTGGTGATGAGCAGCGGCACGAAAACATCGGTGGGGTCGGCCGCACCGAGCTGGGCGCGGTAAGTGAAGATGGTGACCGGCAGCAGCGTGACCGAGGCGGTATTGATGACCAGGAACAGGATCTGTGCATCGCTGGCGGTATCGGGCGTGGGATTGAGTTTTTGCAGTTCCTGCATCGCCTTGATGCCGAGCGGCGTCGCCGCATTGTCGAGGCCAAGCATGTTGGCGCCCATGTTCATGGTCATGGCGCCAAGCGCGGGGTGATTCGCCGGCACCTCGGGAAACAGGCGTTTGAACAGCGGCGCCAGGCCGCGCGTCAGGATGTCGAGCATGCCGGCGCGTTCGCCGATTTTCATCACCCCCAGCCACAGCGCCATGACGCCGGTCAGACCGAGGGCGATTTCAAATGCGGTCTTGCTGCTGTCGAACAGTGCCTTGACCAGCGCGGCAAAGATTCCGGCGTCGCCAAGGAAAACCAGTTTGAACAGCGCGATCAGAAAGGCAATGAGAAAGAAGCCGATCCAGAGCGCGTTCAGCATGAAGGCTTACGCCACCCAGCCCGCGATCACGACCAGCAGTCCAGCCACCAGCCAGATCACCAGCCCGCGCCAGATCATGCTGACGGCGCTGTCGATGCTATCGGGATCCAGCATGGCCTGACCGGTACCCAGATCGGGCCGCCATACGGTTTCGTCGCCAACGTTGATGCTCTGCCCCAGGCGCACGCCCATGGCGCCCGCACCCGCGGCAAGCACCACGCCGTCTTCTTCATCCGGCCAGGCCGATGCTTGGGTGCGCCAGCAATACATCGCGTCTTCAAAGTTTCCGGCGATGGCGTAGGTCAGCGCGGTCAGGCGTGCCGGCAGCCAGTTGATGGCATGAAAGGCGCGCTGCGCAAAATGGCCAAAGGCACCGCGCGAGTTCGACCAGCGCCGCGCCAGAATCGAGGCTGCACGAAACAGCACGGCCCCGACCGGACCCAGCGGCACCAGCAGCACAAACCAGATCAGCACGCCGAACATCTGACGGTGACTTGCCGCCATCACCTGCTCGATGGTGACACGCATCAGGTCATCGTCACTGAACTGGCTGGTATCCCCGTACCGCCAGGTAGCGAGCTGTTCGCGCGCGCCCGCCACATCCGCGGCACGCAGCAGGCGCGCAATGCGCTCGGCGGTATCGCTGAAATACTTGAATCCCATGGTGAAATACAGCACGACCACATTCCAGGCCCAGCCAAGCAAGGGACTGATATCGTCGAGCAGCATGGACACGAGCCACACACCGGCGACCACGGGCAGCATCGCCAGGGTCCAGGCTATCGCACCGTGGCTGTATTCACCGGCGTTGAAGCGATGCTCAAGAAATGTCGTGAAGCGCTTGTACGCCTGATAGTGCGGCAGCGGTTGGCGCAATGGGCGCAGGTGCTCAAGCGCAACAGCCGTGAGTATGGAAAAGAAAGCCATCAGCGATTCATTTCCAGGGTGAAGGTGCCAATCCGGTTGGCCTTGCCTGCAGGACGATAGAGTTCGACGGTCGGCATGACGATGGTTTTCCCGCTCGATTCCAGCGAATCGGACAAGGCCTGATATGCCTTGGACGGTGCCAGCAGGACGGCTGCCTGTACCGTGGCAGCATAGACGGGGCGTTGCGCGATATGGCCTTCCTTCAGTCCTTCCGGGAGCATGGCGGTGTCGGTGAGGGTGTACCCCAGCTGGGCGCGTACCTTGCCATTGGCGGCACGCGGGTCGGTCAGGATGACGCTGATGGTGTCACCTGCCGCCACTTTGGATGCCTTGAATTTCTCCATTGCGCTGCGCTGCGATTTCCGCATATTGCTGATCGGCCCCTCATAATCGAGATAGGCATAGCGATACGGTCCGGCTTCGGTCTCGGTCACGCTGGCTGAGTTGAATCCACCCCACCACCCGTACACGGCCAGCAGCGGCAAGATGAACGCCAGCACAAATGCCAGCCACTGTTTCTTGAACACAAACAACCCCCTTCTCAAGGGGACGAAGATACCACAGCAACCCCCGCTGGCGGGCGTCCGGACGGCCTTCCCGGCTGTCTATAATGGCTGGACTGCCTTCCGGAATCATGCTCATGACCCGTTTTCTGCTTGCGCTGTTCTGCCTGGCCCTGCTGCCCACCGCCTGGAGCGACAACACGACCGCAAACATCACCCAGGTGACCGTTCCGATGCAAGCCGTGAAACTCGGCGCCCACAGCTATTTCGTGCAGGGCCTGCCGGGAGCGGCATCGAGTGAGAACCAGGGTTTCATGTCCAACGCCGGATTCGTGGTGACGAACGACGGGGTGGTGGTCTTCGATACGCTTGCCTCTCCGCCGCTGGCCGAAAAGCTGGTGGGCCTGATCCGCAAGATCACCCGCCAGCCGATCAGGCGCGTGATCGTCAGCCATTACCACGCCGATCATTTCTACGGGTTGCAGGTATTCAAGGCGCTGGGCGCGGAAATCTGGGCGCACCGCAATGCCGAAGGCAGCACCCGCAGCGCCGAAGCGGCCCAACGCCTGGCCCAGCGCAAGGAGGCGCTGTTCCCGTGGGTGGACGATACGACCAGGCTGCTGGAAGCCGATCGCTTTCTGCAGGGCGATACCGACTTTGAAATGGGCGGCGTTCACTTTGCGCTGCGCTATGTGGGCCCGGCCCATTCGCGGGAAGACATGGCCATGCTGGTGAAGGAAGACCGCGTGCTCTTTGCCGGCGATCTGGTGTTTCGCGGCCGCATCCCCTTTGTCGGCGACGCGGACAGCCGTGCCTGGATCAGCGCACTCGACACGCTCATGGCCATGAATCCGCGTGTGCTGGTGCCCGGTCATGGCGCCCCCTCGCGCGCTCCTCGTGCCGACCTGACGTTCACCCGCGACTATCTGCGCTTTCTGCGCCACCAGATGGGACAGGCCGCGCACAATCTGGTGCCGTTCGATGAGGCCTATGAAGCCGTCAACTGGTCGAAATACCGTGTCATGCCGGCTTTTGACGAAGCCAACCGGATCAACGCCTACAACCAGTATTTGCGGCTGGAGCAGGAAGGCGGGGAGTGAATTTCACAGGCCAGATGCCTGATTCGCCCCACTGTTGGCACGACTATCGCTTATATATTGGTCAAAAACCTCAATAAAGCGGGATAATCGTCCGTTAACCAAGAATGCCAACCGGGCCAACACCCCCCATTCATGCTTTGTTCCCCTGAAGAACTCCTGCAGAAAAACCAGGCGTTGTCGAACACCTGGCAGCACTACCAATCGATGCCGAGCATTGAAAGCTTTGTCGAACTGGCTGTTTCCATCAACAGTTTCACCGAGTTTCTGATCGACAAGGGCATCACTGCGCTGCATCACGCCAGCCATCAGCTCGAGCAGGTGGCGCTGACGCTATTCAACAGCGACATCCAGCATCCCCTGCCCCCGGCCACGATCAACGATCTGAACGAACGCCTCCTCGCCCTGGGCCGCATGGCGAATACCCATGCCTCGGCCTCCGCCACCCTCGCCGAGCGACGTCTTGATCCCCTGATCCCCTGCGCGCCCGAATTGCGCACCGGCCAGATCTGGCTGATCGGGCACGACCAGGCCCCCTGGATATCCCTGCTGGCGCAACTCGGCTATTTCGGAATGTCCACCGACTTCAGCACCTGGGACGAGCCCTTGCCCGCGCACGCAGGCAGCGCTTCGGTGCTCCTGCTCGACATGAGCAGCCTGCCCGAGACGGAATGGACGCATCGCATCCAGGCATTGCGGCAACAGTTTGAAATGGGCCAGCTGATCGGCCTCGGCGTGCGCTCGGATTTTGATCAGCTTCAGCAGGCCATGCGCGGCGGTTGCGACAGCTGCCTGCTGGATGGCACGCCTGCGCATGCCATCGTCGAACATATCCTGGAATTGAACGAACGGCAGGAGCAGGAAACCTATCGTGTGCTGATCGTCGAAGATTCCAAAACCGCCGGACAGATGATCCGCCGCACCCTGGAAGAAAACCAGATTGCCTCCGAGATCGTCAACGATCCGCGCCAGACGCTGAATGCGCTCAAGCAGTTCAACCCGGATCTGATCCTGATGGACATGTACATGCCGAATTGCACCGGCGTGGAAGTGGCCCGCATCATCCGCCAGCACAGCGAATTCCTGAGCATTCCGATTGTCTATCTGTCCGGTGAAACCAACGTGGCCCTGCAGGTCGATGCCATGCGCATGGGCGGGGATCACTTCCTCACCAAGCCGTTCAACCCGGTGTTTCTGAACACCATTGTCAAAAGCAAGATCGAACGCTACCGGGCATTGCGCCGCTCCATGTATCACGACAGCCTGACCGGCCTGCTCAACCATTCCAGCGGCAAGAACACACTGGACATGCTGCTGTCCAGCGTGGCGCACGATGGCGGCTTCCTGTCGGTGGTGATGATCGACATCGACCATTTCAAGCTGGTCAACGACAGCTACGGCCATCCGGTTGGCGACCAGGTCATCCGCAGCCTGTCATGGCTGCTCAAGCAGCGCCTGCGCAAGCACGACATCATCTGCCGCTACGGCGGCGAG
>JAIOJU010000197.1 GCA_019911765.1 Thiobacillus sp. | reverse complement strand
GAACTGGTGCATGGCGGCGGCAAAGGCGGGCGCTTCGAATTGCGTGCCGCGCCGTCGGAGGAATCCGGCATGTCGCCGCGCGAAATCTGGTGCAACGAAGCGCAGGAGCGCTACGTGCTGGCGATCCCGCCGGACCGCATCGGCGAATTCCGTGCGATCTGCGAACGCGAGCGTTGTCCGTTCGCCGTGCTGGGCGAAGCCATCGAAGACAATCACCTGCTGGTGACCGACAGCCATTACCAGAATGCGCCGGTCGATGTGAGCCTTGACGTGATTCTGGGCAAGCCGCCCAGGATGACGCGCGACGTGGCGCATCAGGCGTCTGTACCGGCGCCGCTGGCGCTGCAGGGGATCGACCTGAAGGAGGCGGTCTATCGCGTGCTGGCCATTCCGGGCGTGGCCTCGAAAATGTTCCTGATTTCCATCGGCGACCGTACGGTCGGCGGCCTGACTGCGCGCGACCAGTGTGTCGGGCCATGGCAGGTGCCGGTGGCGGACTGCGCGATCACTCTGGCCGGTTACCAAACGACGCAAGGCGAAGTGTTTTCCATCGGCGAGAAAGCGCCGCTGGCCCTGGTTAATGCAGCGGCATCGGGCCGCATGGCGGTTGTCGAGGCGATCACCAATCTGGCGGCAGCACGGGTGGATGGCCTCACACAGGTGAAGTTGTCGGCCAACTGGATGGCGCCGGCCGGGCACCCGGGCGAAGATGCCGCGCTGTTCGACACTGTGGCCGCCGTCTCGAATTATTGTCAGGCGCTGGGGGTTTCCATCCCGGTCGGCAAGGACTCGATGAGCATGAAAACCGTGTGGGATGCCGACGGTGAAAAGAAATCGGTGACCTCGCCGATTTCACTGGTGATCTCGGCCTTTGCCAACACGCCGGATGCGACTGCGCACCTCACGCCGCAGTTGCGGCCCGATGTCGGCGACACCGACCTCATCCTGATCGACCTGGGTCTGGGCAAGAACCGCCTGGGCGGTTCGAGTTTTGCCCAGGCCTACAAGCAGGTGGGCGACCGCTGTCCGGACGCGCCTGCCGCTGCGGCACTGAGCGCATTCTTCGACACCGTGCAGGCCCTGAATGCGGACGGCAAGCTGCTGGCTTATCACGACCGCTCCGACGGTGGGCTGTTCGCCACGCTCTGTGAAATGGCGTTTGCCGGTCATTGCGGGATGGATCTGGACATGGACGAATTGTGCCTCGGCCAGATTCGCCACGAAGTCGAGAATGAAGGACTGCCGGAACCTGGAAAACTGGATGAATCCGGTTATTCCACGCGCGTTTTCAATGTGCTGTTCAATGAAGAAGCCGGTGCGGTGCTGCAGGTTCGGCGCAGCGACACGCAGGCCGTGATGCAGGCCTTCATCGATGCCGATCTGCGCGGCGAGTTTTACGTCATAGGCCAGGTCAATACACTGGATCGCGTGCGTGTGCTGCGCGAGGACAAAGTGGTGCTGGATGAGGCGCGCATCGATCTGCAACGTGCGTGGGCGCGCACCAGCTACGAAATGGCGAAGCTGCGCGACAATCCTGCCTGTGCCGAACAGGAGTTTGCCAGCCATGCCGATGCTGCCGATCCGGGCCTGCACTATGCCCTGAGCTTCGATGCCCGGGAGGATGTCGCGGCACCCCTGGTTGCCAGCGGCAAGCGTCCACGTGTCGCGGTGCTGCGTGAGCAGGGGGTCAACGGCCAGGTTGAAATGGCGGCGGCATTCGATGCGGCGGGCTTTGCCGCGGTGGATGTGCACATGAGCGACATCCTCTCGGGACGGGTCAACCTGGGCGATTTCACCGGCTTGGCTGCATGTGGCGGCTTCAGCTACGGCGACGTGCTGGGCGCTGGCGGGGGCTGGGCCAAGTCGATCCTGTTCAATCCGCGCGCACGCGACCAGTTTGCGGCCTTCTTTGGTCGTGCCGACACCTTTGCCCTGGGCGTGTGCAACGGTTGCCAGATGATGTGCCAGTTGCATGACCTGATTCCGGGGGCGGATGCCTGGCCGCGCTTTGAACGCAACGTGTCCGAACAGTTTGAAGCCCGTTTCTCGCTGGTTGAGGTGCAGGCCTCCCCCTCGATGTTCTTCGCTGACATGGCCGGCTCGGTAATGCCGATTGCGGTGTCGCATGGTGAAGGCCGGGTTGTTTTCCGTGATGCAGCGCATGCAGGGCTGGCCCTGTCCACGCTGCGCTATGTCGATCATCGTGGCGCCCCAACCGAAACCTATCCGCTCAACCCCAACGGCTCGGCCGGGGGGCTGACGGGCTTCACCACCGCGGATGGCCGCTTCAGCATTTTGATGCCGCATCCCGAGCGCGTATTCCGTGCCGCACAACTGTCGTGGCGGCCGGATGGCATGGCCGGTGCAGCGCCCTGGCTGCGGATGTTCCGCAACGCGCGGCGCGCGGTTGGGTGATATGTGCTGAATATGCGAAAATAGCTGGCTTTGCTGCACTTAAACCCGGCTATCCGGGCTTTGATTTCTTGCCATGAATGCTCCCGAAAATCTCCTGACTGACGATGACCTGCGTGCGCAGGTCAAACTGCTGGGCACCCTGCTTGGTCAAGTGGTGCTGCAGTTTGCTGGCGAAGACGTGTTCGAAGCGGTGGAAACCCTGCGGCGCGGTTTTGCCGAACTGCAACAGCAGGAAGATCAAGCGCGTCGCACTGAATTGATGACCATGATCGACGCCATGCCGGCCGACAAGGTCGAGTTGGTGGTGCGTGCGTTTTCCAGTTATTTCAAGCTGGTCAATGTGGCGGAAGAAAGCTTTGCGCATCGCAACCGCCGTTGCATGCTGTCGCATGGCATGACCTTGTGGGAAGGGTCGTTTGACCGCACCCTGGCCGACCTCAAGGCACAGGGTATGTCGGCGAATACCTTGCAGGGCATGGTCGACCGTCTGCACTATGCGCCGGTGTTTACCGCACATCCCACCGAAGCGCGCCGCCGCGCGGTGATGGAAGGCATGCGCCGCGTGTTTTTGCTGTGCGACCAGTTGTATAGCTCCACTTTGGGCGTGAATGACCAGCGCGAACTGGAAACCCAGCTGGCCGCGGAAATTCAGGTGATCTGGCGTACCGATGAGCTGCGCTCGGCCAAGCTCGAGGTGCACGATGAGGTGCGCAATGGCTTGTATTACGTGCGTGAAAGCCTGTTCGAGGCCGTGCCGAGGGCGTATTTGTTTTTCGAAAAAGCGCTGCGCAAGCATTTTGGCGTGAACGCTGACGGCGTGGCGCCGGTCAAGGTTCCGAGCTTTATCCGCTTTGGTTCGTGGATCGGCGGCGACCGCGATGGCAATCCATTCGTGACGGCGGATGTCACCGAGTGGACGGTGCACACCCAGATGCAGGCAGCGCTCGATGAATACCGCCTGCGCGTGCTGGAGTTGCGGCAGACCCTGACGCACAGCAGCGGCTGGTGCACTCCGTCAGCCGCTTTCATGGAACGCCTGTCCGAATACGAGGCCGAATTTGGCGAGCAGGTGTTTCGCGGTACCGCCGTGCAGATTTACAGCCGCGAGCCCTATCGGCGCATGGCGGCGATCATGCTGGCGCGACTGGATGCCAACCTGTCCTACGTTCACCAGTGTCTGGCCGATGTCCCGAGTTTTGAGTCGCACCTGGCGTATGAAAATGCGCCTGCCTTCCTCGACGACCTGTATCTGGTACGTGACTCGCTGATCAGCCATGGCGATCGTATTGTCGCCATGCATGACCTGCAGGCCCTGATCCGTCTGGTTGAAAGCTTTGGTTTTCATCTGCTGCAACTGGATGTCCGTCAGGAATCGACGGTGCATACGCGCGCGGTCACCGAAGTGCTGCATCAGATCGACCATGATTTCGACTATGCCGGCGCTTCCGAACCCGAACGGCTGAAGCGGCTGGCAGCCTGGATCGGCCACATCGATCCGATAAGCGTGAATGACGACGCACTGGGCGACGAAGCCCGTGAAACCGTTGCGGTGTTCCGGCGCATGGCCAAGCTGCAGGCCGAGGTAGGCGATGAAGTCTTTGGCACCTATGTGATCTCGATGACGCACAGTGCGTCGCATGTGATGGAGGTGATGCTGCTGGCGAGGCTGGTCGGCCTGTGCGGTCATAACGGACGCAACTGGCACTGCCGGATTCAGGTCGCGCCGCTGTTCGAGACGGTGGAAGATCTGCAGCACAGCGAATCCATTCTCGACCAGCTGCTGTCGAACAAGGTCTACCGTGCACTGGTCGCTGCCAATGGCAACCATCAGGAAGTCATGCTGGGTTACTCGGACTCATGCAAGGACGGCGGCATTCTGGCGTCGAACTGGAATCTGTACCAGGCCCAGTTGTCCATCATCGCGCTGACCCAGCATTACGGTGTCGAGTGCCGCTTGTTCCACGGACGCGGCGGCACGGTCGGACGCGGCGGCGGCCCCACCCATGACGCCATCCTGTCGCAGCCGCCGGGCACGGTGAATGGCGAGATCAAGTTCACCGAGCAGGGCGAGATGCTGTATTACAAGTACAGCAAGCCCGAGACCGCCACTTACGAAATCGGCATGGGCGTGACTGGCCTGCTCAAGGCCAGCGCCACTGCACTCGCCTCCAGCGAGGTGCGCTATCCGCAGGATTATCTCGACTGGATGCGCGATATCGAAGCGGCAGGCGAGATCGCTTACCGGGCGCTGATCGGGATGCCAGGCTTCATCGATTATTTCTATGAAAGCACCCCGGTCACCGAAATCGGCCTGTTGAATATCGGCAGCCGCCCGTCGCACCGCAAGAAGGCTGATCGTTCGCTGTCGTCGATCCGGGCCATTCCCTGGGTGTTCGGCTGGGCGCAGTCGCGCCATACGCTGCCTGCCTGGTATGGCATCGGTAGCGCATTGAAGAATTTTATCGAGAATCAGCCGGATGGCTTGGCGAGCTTGCAGGCGATGTGCCGGGAATGGCCGTTCTTCCGCAGTTTGCTGTCCAATGTGCAGATGGCACTGACCAAGGCCGACATGGAAATTGCCGAGGAATATGCGCGCTTGTGCGATCATCCTGACACCATGCTGGTCTACCGTGCGATAGCGGACGAATATGCCCTCACCGTGGCAGGCGTCAAACAGGTTGCGCAGATCGAATCCCTGCTGGAGGATAACCAGCCTCTGGTGCTGTCGATTTCGCGCCGTCGTCCCTATATCGATCCGATCAACCACATCCAGGTTCGCTTGCTGCAGCGTTACCGTTCAGGCAGCGTATGGGAGTCCGAGCAGGAACTGTGGCTGACACCGTTGAAGCGCACGATCAACGCCATTGCTGCAGGGATGCGCAACACGGGATGAGCATGGGGAACAACAAGGACGTCACATTGCAGAATCAACCGAAGCGCCGTTTGCTGATCGTCTCGGCGGTGGTGAATGCGGTGCTGCTGGTGTTGGTGTGCGGCCTGGTGTTGTATGCCTTCATGATCAACGTCGATCTGGGCGACGTGAAGCGACGCTTGTCGAAGGAAGTCGAAACGCACCAGCAGACCGAGCGCTATCTGATCGAGACGCGTAACCAGCTGACCGACAGCCTGCGCGAAATCGAGCAGCTGAAGGCGCAACTCGCCTACAAGGAAACCGATTATCAGGCGACGGTGTCCGCCAAGGCGGCGTTGCCGGTAGTCATCAATTTCCGTTCGTCGATGCTGGGCAAGGGGCTGGTTGCGGTGATCGAGAACACCAGCGATCGCTATCTCACGGTTGTCCTGAGTGTGCGCAATCCCACCCTGTCCGTCGCCAAGCGTTTCAAGCTCAATCTTGAACCCCACTCCAGAACCGATTTCGGCCATCTGGAAGGCTGGGAGTTTGCAGCGGGTGATGAAGTGGGTGTGTTCAACGCTGAATTCAGCGCACTGAACATTACCGTGCCGTAATGCCCGCTTGTGGCCGGCGCAGCTTGAGACCCAGCAGCGCCGGCATCAGCAGCAATTCAAACACCTGACCCGCAAACAGTCCCACGGCACATAGCGTGCCGAAGTGGGCGGTAGGACGGAAGTCCGACAGCCCCAGCAGGCTGAACTGGGCGATCAGCACGATCGAGATGGCAATCACCGCGCGCCCGGAGCTTTCCACGCTGCGGATGATGGCGAACACCGGGCTGACGCCATTGTGGATGCGGTGCAGATAACCGTGATAGAGATGAATGGTGTCATCCACCGTGATGCCGAGGATGACGCCTGCAATCAACACCGTCGCCACATCCAGTGCAATCCCTGTTGATCCCATCACGACGAAAATGAAAAAGAGCGGGGCCAGATTCGGCACCAGACAGATCAGTCCGCCGCGCAACGAGTGGAACAACAGTGCCATCAGCAACAGGATTTGTATGAATGCCGCGCTGAAGCTCCGAACCTGGCCGTCAACAATGCGGTCTTCCTGGTCCGAGAACAGTTTGCCGAAGCCGGCAAACTCCGTCTGGATGCCTTCGATGGGCTGACTGGCGAGGTGGACGCGTATGCGGTCGATTACCTGGCTGATTTCGTTGGCGCCATGCACGTTGAGATTGAGCGTGATCCGGCTGCGCTGGTATTCGCGGTTCACCAGTTCGTACAGGTCCTTGCCGTCATAAATGAGCAGGAGTTGTTCGATCTGCTTGCGGCTTGTCGGCAGGTTGCCTGTGCCCTGTTCCTCGCCCTGGAAGGCACGGTTCATTTCCTCGACCACGTCCACCAGAGAAAAGCTGCGGTCGATTTCCGGTTGCGCTTCAAGCCAGGTCTGCAGCGCCTTGATCTGGGCCAGTCGGGTGGGATCCTTCAGGCTGTCGCGTTCCATGCCCGTGAGCACGATTTCCAGTCCGGTGATGCCCGATAGTTTGCTTTCCACCCGGTCAGTGCTTCGACTGATGGTGTGATCCGGCGCAAAAAACTCGATCAGGTTGGATTCCACTTTGACCTGCAGCACCAGGGGTATGGCCGCGGCCACCATCAGAACCGTGGTGAGCAGCACT
Organism: Thiobacillus sp.; assembly: GCA_019911765.1. Taxonomy (GTDB): domain Bacteria; phylum Pseudomonadota; class Gammaproteobacteria; order Burkholderiales; family Thiobacillaceae; genus Thiobacillus. The sequence continues at coordinate 4,262 of JAIOJU010000197.1, read as the reverse complement.
GCTTTTGCATGCCTCAGGCTGAATACCGCTACGGCAGCGGCAATGTGACGCGCACGCGCGAAGCCGGAACGGCGGCGCGGCCATCGGGGCGTATCCCATTTCAGCAGGATCGGCGGCACCAGGATAAACACCACCAGAAACACCATCAGTGTGCCGATGGCACCGGACAGGCCAAATGCCTGTACAGGCGGGATATCGACCCACAACAGACTCAGCAGGCCGGCTCCGGTGGTCAATACATTGAACAGCCCGGGCTTGAACGTGTCCTTCAGTGCGCGCGCGATGCGCTGGGGTCGTGTCAGCAGGGCAATGCGTGCGCGCTGAATGGCGGCATACAGGTGCAACAGGGTGGCGGTGGTGTAAGCCGCCATCAAGGTGGGGATCATCGCGGTGATTGGTGTGTAGGGCTGGCCGGACAGCACCAGTCCGGCCACGCTGACCGACACCACCATGCCCATGGCCAGCCCGCCTATCACCACCGGGCGAACCCGCCCCACGACCCACCACATCAAGGCCAGCCCGATGATGACGGTGAGCGGAATGAATATCGCGCTGTCGCGCCAGATCGATTGCAGTTCCTCGACGGTTTGTGCCACCGTGCCGGCAGTGGCGGTGTGGACGGAAGACAGCTTTTCGGCCGCGATGGCGGCGTCAAGGGCGATCAGGATGTCGCGCCGGGCAAGGCTCTCCTTGAGGATGACGGGGCGCACCACCAGGGCCACGGCGCGGCCGTCACGCGAGACGATCAGGCCCGGCGCCATGGTGTCGCCCAGCACGCGCTGTTTCCATTGCGCCGGGGTGCGCGCTTCAAGATGTTTGGGATCGACCAGCAGGGATACGGCAAAGCCATCATCGGTGGCGTCGATGTGCTCAACCGTGGTCAGCGTCAGTACCCGGTCGACCGAGGGGTGCTGCTCCATTTTTCGGGCGACCCGGTGGAGCGACGCCAGGAAATCCGGACTGAACAGGTTGTCGCCTTCGAACAGGGCGATCAGTGCGTCATCGGTGGGAAACTCGCGGAACAAGGATTCGCGCAGCTGGATGATGGGCGCATCGGACGGGGAGTAGATGTCCCCCGAGTTGTTGAAATGAATCTTGAAAAGAAAGGGCAAGGCGGCCAGTTGCAGACCGAGCAGGAGCGTGAGCGCCAGCCACGGCGACAGCATGGGGATGCGACCGCCGCTGAGCCAGGATTTCAGCGTCTGCATGAGTGGCGCCCGGTCAGAACCTGGTGCGCAGTCCGAGCGTGACTAGAGAGTGGTCCTGATGGAAGCCGCCCAGGGTACGTGCCTCACCGTCGAAATAATGCGCGGCCACATATAGTTCATGCGGTTCCCAGCCAACGTAGCTGAGCTTGGGGCTGAGATAGAGATCGCGCACGTTGAATCCGCTGGAAAAGCGCATCCCCGCCTTCCAGCGACCCTGGCTGAAGCTGGTCTCGATTTCGCCGTTGGCGCCGTAATATTCCTTCAGTTCGAGGATGTTGCGATCGGTTTGCAGGGCGTGTGCCACCAGTTGCAGGTTGACGCGGGTTTCCCCGCCGCCGGGGAAGAATTCCAGCACGCCGATCCAGTCGAGCGAACGCGTGCTGTCCATTGAGGTGGTGGCGGCGAGGGTGACCGGCACATTGTCGGTATGACCGGCTTCCATGCGCCAGGTGTAGCCGCCGCTCACCAGTTCGAGGTCGGCACCGATGAAGTTGTTGAATGGATGGACGGCGGTGAGCGTGAGCGCGGCTGCATCGACGCGGTAATACGGCAGTGATTGCCGGGTGCGCGCCAGGGTGATGCCAAAGTCGAATGGGTCGCCGGTTTTTGTCAGGCGCAGGGCGCCGCCGCCACTGCCGTGTTCGTCCTCTTCGATGCGGGCGGCGCCAATCAGGCCGGCAAGGGCCGGACTGGGGGCAATGCCGATGACCTGGCCTGTGGTGCGGTTGATCGGACTCCAGACACTGGCCACATCCGGCAACTGCGCGCCGCGGAATACCGGCAGCCATACCGCATCGAGCTTGTATTCGCCGAGGGTGTGTTCCCAGCGTGCCGCGGGTTGGGCACGGCGGCGGTCGGACAGGTCGTCGAGAGAAAAACGGGTGAGGTCAACGCGGCTGACGCGGTCGGCCAGCGGAATTTCATCGGCCCGGCCCCAGATGATGGTTTGTGCACCCAGCGTGAGCCGGGCATTGCCACTGCGATAGCGCACGTAGGTATCGCCATGGTCGGCCAGCATTTCACGGTGGTTTGCACGCCCGCCATCCTGGGTCATGCCGTCGAGCCGGGCGCCGGCGCGGAATTCCCAATCGCGGCTGGGTTGCCACAAGGCATAGATGCTGGCGCGTAGCGTGGAATAGGTGTCGGCTTCGGGCGCGTCGGGCAGCGTTCCCGCTTCCAGCAGCAGATCGTCGACACCGAGCTTGAGCGTGGGCTGAAAGCCGCGCGCCGTCGGTTTGCGGCTACGGGCAGTGGGGGGCGGCAGGTCGTCGGCAGTGTTGACTTGAGGCGCGACTTCAGCGGGCACGGCACGCGGCTTGCGCGTGGTGGTGCGCGGCGGCGGCAGGTCGTCCGCGGCGTCCTGGGCGGTGATGCGCGGCGGCGGCAGATCATCCGCAGCGTAGGTGGGCAGGGCGGCGAGCGAGAGGCTCACGGTCAGCAGCAGGTTTTTCATGGGCGATATTCCGATTCCAGGCTTTCGTCGGCCAAGGCTTGCGAAGTGAAGAGTTTGGCGGGCAGTTTTTGATCGTACAGGGCGACATCGACGACCATCCGTGTTTCGTGTCCGCTGGACAGGTCGATGATACGGCTGTCGGTCAGGGTCCAGTAACCCTGGTTGCGCTTTTTCCCGCGCAGCAGCCAGCGCTTGCTGGGTTTGGCGAGGTCGTTCTCGAAATAGTCCACGCGTTGCGAAATCGCCGTGGCGGGGTCTATCCAGTAGATGCGCTTGAGGTATGCAGAATCGTCGGCATCGCGTGGCACGCTTTCGAGGACGTCGCACAGAATGCCGTTTTCGGTTTGCTTGCCGAGCAGGCGATGGCGGTCCTGGGAGGGTTTGCGTTCCTGCAAATCCTCGAAATACAGGTCGGACCCGACGAAGCGTCCCCCTTTGCGGTCGCTGGAAATGCGCCGTACCCGGTCGAGTGCCGGCAAGTAAAGCCATTGATCCGTATTGCCGTCAGCTTTGTCTATGCTGAGAAGACCGGTTCCCGCGATGTCTTCCGGATCGAGGAAGCGGATCAGGTTGGCGGTTTCGCCCCCTGATTTGTCGAGGCGATAGGTGACAATTTCACGGATGCGCGGGGCCCGGCCTTTTTCGGTGAGCACCATGCGCCCCAGCGTGGTGAGATCGCGGCCGTTGGGCCGGTCGTAGACGCGTTGCGCGAGATCCGAAGCTTCATCCGCGCGTGCGCCGGACGCGCCGAGCAGCAGGGCCAGCGCCAGAAAGCGAAAGAATTGGAGAAACGTGCGCAGGTGGGACATGGGATATCCGGGACGATCCTGAATTCTCAACGGGTTGCGGTTCCTAACTTTACCGCAAAACGGGATACGCGGCCTTGGTACAGGACTGGGCTGAACCTCGGGGAGCATGTGATAATGGGACACAAATATCTAATATTTGAGATATCAGAATGACCTCAACCATGCTTGAACTGCTTCAAAAATACAGTGTGCCCGGCCCGCGCTACACGTCGTACCCCACTGCGCCGTATTTCCACACCGGGTTTGGCGAGGCCGACTGGGCCGAGGCGCTGGCCGCACCGGCGCCGGACCGCGGGCTGTCGCTCTATGCGCACATTCCGTTTTGCGACTCGCTTTGCTATTACTGCGGGTGCAACATGGTGGCGACGCGCGATTACAGCAAAACCCAGCCTTATCTGGTGGCCCTCGAGCAGGAAATGGCACGTGCCGCACAAGTGGTCGATACAACGCGGGTGGTGCGACAGTTGCACTGGGGCGGCGGCACGCCGACTTACCTCAATCCCGAAGATATTCGTCGCCTGATGGCGATGATGCGCAAATATTTCACCCTGGCGGACGATGCCGAGGTCAGCTGTGAGGTCGACCCGCGCGAACTGACCCATGAGCACCTGGCTGCATTGCGCGAAACAGGATTCAACCGCCTGTCGTTCGGCGTGCAGGACATGGACCCGGACGTGCAGCAGGCGGTCAATCGCATCCAGTCCGAATTTCTGATCCGGCAGGTGCTCGACTGGTCGCGCGAACTGGGGTTTTCCAGCATCAATCTGGATTTGATCGTGGGGCTGCCCAAGC
>JAIOJU010000196.1 GCA_019911765.1 Thiobacillus sp. | reverse complement strand
GGCCAGGCCGACGCCGGTACCGGGATACTCCTCGGCACGCTGCAAACGCTGGAAAATTTCAAAAATCCGGTTGTGGAATTGCATGTCGAACCCGATACCGTTGTCCCTGACGATCAGGGTAGTCGATTTTTCGTTGGCCACGCCAGTGATGGACAAGGTTGGCGGATGACTGTCGCGGCTAAATTTAACCGCGTTATCAACGAGGTTACGCAGCACGACTGCAAGCCCTTCCGGGTCGGCGCGCACCATCAATCCCTGCAATGACATATCCACCACCATGCCGTGCTGTTGAATCTCGGCCCGCATTTCGCCCAGCACCCTGGCCACGACTTGCGACAGATCCAGTGTCTGGCCCAGCAGGCTGCGGCGTTCCATGCGGGAATACGCCAGCAGATCCTCGATCAGCTGGCTCATCTGAGCCACGCCGTTGCGCACATTGTTCGCCAGCAGAATGCCCGCCTGATCCAGGCGTTCCCGGTAATCCTCCAGTAGCAGCCGGCTGTAGCCATCAATACCGCGCAAGGGCGCCTTGAGGTCGTGCGAAACCGAATAGGTAAACGTTTCCAGCTCCTTGTTGGCGTTGGCGAGTTCAGCCGTGCGCAGGCGCACCCGCTCCTCCAGTTCGGCGTTGAGCTGACGGATTTCATCTTCCATCTGCTTGCGTTCGGTGATGTCGTTGATGGCGGTGAAAATGGCCGGTTCATTCTCGAATTCCACTATGGCCGCCGACACCAGCGCCCAGAAGGGGTGGCCGTCCGCTGTCCGCATGCGCACCTCGAGGTCATTGACCCTGCCTGTTTTTTGCAACGGCTCCAGAAAACGCTCACGCTGCGAGCTGTCCTCGTAGAACCGTTCAGCAGGCTGACCAATTCCGTTTTCACGCGAGATCCCATACTGGATTTCCGCACGATGGTTGCCATACAGCAGGATGCCATCCCGCACCCGGGTGAGCACGGCGGGAAATGGCGCCAGTTCGAGCAGCGAGCGGTAGCGCATCTCGCTGTCGCGTAAGGCCTGTTCCACCTGCTTGCGCTCGGTGATATCCGTAATGACGGCCACGCGAGCGGCACACCCCTCATATTGAAGATCATGGGAACGCGCTTCAATGGTGATCTGACTGCCATCTTTTTTCAGATGATGCCATTCGCCCACATAGGCCAGCCCGGCAAGGCTGGGGACCAGATCGACGATGGAAAGCTTTTCCTCATCCGGATACAGATCGGTGAGTTTCAAGGCAAGCGCCTCATCGTGGCTATAGCCATAATGGCGCATAAAGGCTTCGTTGACGGCCAGCAGGCGCAGGCTGCCCAATTCGTAAACCAGCATCGGGGCCGGATTACGCTCGAACAGATAGCGGTAGCGCGACTCGCTGTCACCCAGTGCCTGATGGTCCTTGTATTGACGGGTAATGTCGCGCACCACGGCGATCAACTGCGTGCTGCCGGGTAGTTGGGTCAGCCGGGCTTCAAAATGTCGGGGGCCGTCAGGCATGGACAGGTCGTATTCAAACGTGATCAACCCACCGCGTTTGCTGATTTCCTCAATCTTGTTTCCGAAGCGGGCGCCCAGCTCGGGGGGCAGCACATCCTGCATGCGCCTGCCTAGAAATACCTCGGGCGGCACATAGAGCGCGCCCTTCTGTGCCCGGTAGTCACGAATGGTGCCGTTGACCTCCATCAAAAAGAACAGATCGGGCAAGGCCTGGAATACGGAGTCCAGCACCAGCCAGCTCCGCCGGGCCCGATCCTCAGCCTGCTTGCGCCCGGTGATGTCCTGCACCGCCCCTTCGAGGCGCACCACCCGCCCATCTTCCAGCACCGGCAAGCCGACTGCATGGATCCACTTGTTCGCCCCCTTGGCGGTGGTGATTTGCAGTTCCAGTTCATAAGGCCGGGCATGTTCAATGGCTTCGCGCTGTGCCTGTTCCAGCCTGCTCCGGTCCGGCTCGCTCAGGCAGGCCATGAGCGGGGCATCCGTAACCTGAGGGCCCGGCTCCAGGTCATAGATACGGGCCACTTCATCGGTCATGATGCACCGCATCGTCGCCACCTCGATCTCCCAGCCGCCCACCTGGGCCAGGCGCCCCGTATGGGCAAGTAGATCCTTCTGCCGCCGCAACTCGGTTTCGGTCTGCTTGCTCTCGGTGATGTCCTCCGAGAAGATGACGATACCGCCCACGCTACCGTCTGCTGCAATCCAGGGCCTCACCTCCCAGCGCAGCCAGATCACGCTGCCATCTTCGCGCTCAAACTGATCCTCATCGGACCGTACCACCTCCCCGCTCAGGCCACGGCGATGAATGATTTTCCATCGCTCCGGGACCTCCGGGAAAATGTCGTAATGGGACCGGCCGAGGATGTCACTTTCCAGTTCATAGTCCGACAGCCAGCGAGTACTGAAGGCCAGATAACGCATCTCGTGGTCGAACATGGCCAGTGCTGCCGGTGCATGTTCGATGAACAGCCGCAATCTGGATTCGCTTTCCAGGAGTGCGGCCTTTACATGCTTGCGGTCGGTGATATCCCGGGCAATACCGAACACGCCACGCACTTCTCCATCGATGATGAGCGGACCTTTGGTTGTCAGGTAATGATGCGTGGTGCTATGGGTGGTAACGACTTCCTCGTAGGTGTGCGCTACGTCTGTCTTCATGATGCGCAAGTCATCGGCACGGAAGTGTTCCGCCGACTCTGCCGCGAACAGAGTGGAATCGTCCGCGCCGATGATAGCCTCCATGGGGCGGCCAATCAGCGTCGCCATCGCATGGTTGACGACAAGGTAGCGTCCCTCGCGATCCTTGACGAAAATTGCGTCCGTGCTGCCTTCCACCAGCGCATTCAGGATGCTGTGCAGCCGCTTCAGTTCGGTTTCCCGTCTCTTGCGCTCGGTAACATCCAGTGCGGTTCCATAGTAGCGGAGCGGTTTCCCAAGGTGATCGAACTCCACCATGCAGGTGATTTCCAGCCAGCATGAACTGCCATCTGGGCGCAACAAATGTGAAATAAGTGGGGGCAAGTCCTCGCCTTGTGTCAGGGAGGCGAGTCGGCTCAAATAATGTTCGTGGTTCTCACGCTCATCCGGATGAATCCAGCTACGCAAGGTTGGCCAGTCCAGTTTGCACCGAGCGCGACCGGCAATGCGGAAAAGCTCATCCGACCACTGAATCTGCTCACCTGCCGGGTCCATCGACCAGTCCCCCAGGTGGGCAATGCGCTGGCCACGTTCCAGTTCAGCCCTGCGCCGGGCCAGCTCGTGCCGTAGTTGGCGGTTCCACAGCATGACGACCAGATAGCCCAGCACAGCCAGACCCGTAACCGCCGCCAGCCAGGGGAACAGGCGGGCAACCAGAGTCTGCTCGCTGAGTCGCTGGATGTCATCCGCATGGCCTGGCATCCAGGTCTGGAAGATTTCATTTTTTTGCTGGGCGGGCATGGCAACCAGCGCCTGATCGAGAACGCGCACCAATTGCGGCCAGTCCTTGCGCACGCCAAAGCGCTGCCCGTTCATTCTCATGTCGAAAGCAGCATTGACCTTGAGGTTGGAAAACCCATATTGGGCCGCCAGATACGTACTTACACCGAGTGCGCCGACATACGCATCCGTTGCACCCGAAGCCACTGCCATCAACGCTTCAAGCGGCGCGGCCACATAGTGAGGTTGCAAGGCCGGATACCGCTCCATGACTTCCTTGCTCGACGAATACCCCTGCACCAGCACCAGGCTCATCTTGGCCAAATCCTCTATTGAGTGCAGTTGAGGCGTGGTGTCACGGGTCATGATGACCAGCGGTGTGGGGAGGTAGATGGCGGTGAATTCGAGAAAGGCCTCACGTTCAGGCAGGCGCACCACGGTGGCCACCACGTCGATGCGACGTTGCTGTACGGCAGCCATGAGCTGTGGCCAATCCAGGTCGGCAACAATCTCGAAACGAACCCCCAATGCCGGGCCGAGGTAGGCCAGGAAATCGCGGACCATGCCCTGCAATTGCCCCTGCTTATCGAGAAAGGAATACGGTCCGTAGCTGGCGTCGATCCCGATACGGATAACCGGATGGGCGGCCAGCCAGTCGCGGTCGGCCTGGGGCAGGACGATCCGCTGCGGCGTACCCGACTTGTCTGCCCACGCCAGTGAGGGCAATACGCCACAGAGCATGACGACGAGTGCAACAGAAACGGCCAGCGCACCCAGCGTGCGTAACGCTCCAATCCTAATCACGAGGCTGGCTCCACTGCGGACAATGATCCGTGTGCATGGTCGTGCTCCCCATCCATTTGTTGGTGGAAGTGCTGCGTCTTTCTGCTGGGACGCTATTGCACTATTTCACCGCAACAATAAGGAATCTAGCACGTTATCCAAATGGGGAAGGGTTTACTTGTCCAGTCCAATCCCCATGCGCGGCATGGATTCAGCTGGATTGAGCCTGCCCAAAACCATGGGCCATGGCGGCGACAATCGTCCCGCCATGGCGGTGGCCTTAGTGGCCGCGCGAGCCCGGTTTGGCCGAGAACAAGGCGGCCTGCGGACGCGGTTTGCGTGGCTGGGCGGCGCGGGTCGGCGTGGGCTTGGCGCCGCCTGCTCCTGCCGCCACCTGGCCCTGCACCGCACGGCCAGGGGCGTTGCGATTGCCGGATTGCGAGCCACGTTGACCACTGTTTTGGCGCTGGCCATTGTTCTGGCCCTGGCCCCGACCGCCCCGACCATGCGGCGGGCGTGGCGGACGTTCGTCGGACATCAGATCGGCCTTGGCCGGTGGCGTGAAGCCTTCGACTTCCACCCGTACGATCGAGCGTTTAATCAGCTTTTCGATGTCGCGCAGATAGCTGATTTCCTCATCGTCCACCAGCGACAGCGCCGAACCCGTGGTGCCTGCCCGGCCGGTGCGGCCGATACGGTGCACGTAGTCTTCCGGCACGTTGGGCAGTTCGAAGTTGACCACTTGCGGCAGCTGGTCGATGTCGATCCCGCGTGCGGCGATATCGGTGGCCACCAGCACGCGCACGCTGCCATCCTTGAAACTCGACAGCGCCTTGGTGCGCGCCGACTGGCTCTTGTTGCCGTGAATGGCGGCAGCGGTGATGTTGTCCTTGTTCAGCTTCTCGGCCAGCTTGTTGGCGCCGTGCTTGGTGCGGGTAAATACCAGCGCCTGCTGCCAGTCGTGATGCCTGATCAGGTGCGCCAGCAGATCGCGCTTGTGTGCCTGCGGTACCCGGTGCATCGACTGCTCGATGATTTCCACCGTGGTGTTGCGACGCGCCACTTCCACACTCTTGGGGTTGTGCAGCAAGCCGTTGGCCAGGGTGCGGATCTCGTCGGAGAAGGTGGCCGAGAACAGCAGATTCTGCCGCTGCTTCGGCAGCACGGCGAGCACTTTCTTGATGTCGCGGATAAAGCCCATGTCGAGCATGCGGTCGGCTTCGTCGAGCACCAGGATTTCGACGCCGGACAAATCCACCGTTTTCTGACCCATATGGTCGAGCAACCGACCCGGCGTCGCGACCAGAATATCCACGCGCGACTTCAGTGCCTTGAACTGCGGATTGATGTTGACGCCGCCGAACATCACCATCGAGGTAAGCGACAGATATTTGCCATAGGTCTTGACCGACTCTTCGACCTGCGCCGCGAGTTCGCGCGTCGGCACCAGGATCAGGCAGCGCGGACGGCCGGGCCGGGGCGCCTGCGCGGCGCGCGTCGACAGATGATGCAGGATCGGGAGCGTGAAGCCGGCGGTCTTGCCGGTGCCGGTCTGCGCGGCAGCGAGCAGGTCGCCGCCGGCCAGCACCTGCGGAATCGCCTGTGCCTGGATCGGGGTGGGCGTGGTGTAGCCGGCATCGGCAATTGCACGCATGATGGGTTCGGCCAATCCGAGACTGGCAAAGTTTGTTTCAGTAGTCATGTAGGTTTCCTGCGACGGCCTGTCACGTTTGCAGTGACACCAATCGAGGCAGACGAATAGGGGATCGTAAGATCAGGGTGAGAACCGCGCACCGATTGGTTGGGTGCGGGAGGCCGCACTATACCGGCTGAGGCCCGGAGCGGCAATGGTTTTCACCGGGCGGGCGGACCCGGTTACACGACTTTACGCCCTGGCCGCTTCGCGCACCAGCTCATCGAGGGTGTCATTGAGCTGTTTGAATGCGGCATCGCAGCCTGCATCGGTTTGCGTATGCCCTGGCCCGGATAGCGCCTGATAACCCAGCCAGCTTTTCCCCGTTGCATCCTCCCAGGCCAGCACCCGCAAGGGCAAATCCAGGCCCATCGTTTGCACGCATTGCAGCACCGGTGTGCCGCCTTTGGGGTGCCCAAAAACAAGCAGCTGGGTCGGGCGCAAGCTCTGGCCGATGCTGTGTGCGCCTGCCGCATGATCGATGCGCGCAAAAATCTTCAGCCCCCGCGCCTGGGCAATGGCTTCCAGTTTGTCCAGCGTGATCCGGGCCGGATGGGCTGCGGCCACAGACACCCTCCCTTCCGCCGCATACGCAGGCGAGGCAAGCAAGGCTATCGACAACACGGTCATGGCAAGTCTGGATCGGCTCTTCGGCAACATGGGGGCTCCTTTGCATCCGGTCAAACGCCTTGAGTCGTTATAGATCCCTTTTCCTTACACCGCCCCGGAAATACGCCGCGGCTCAGTCATGCCGGCACTTGATGGAAACAAGACCATCGAAGCGCGCTGTAAGGAAATCACTGCATGGCCGACCTATGGGCAGTTAACGCTGTTGCTGGCTCATTCCGAACCCGCCAGCGTTCTGACCGGAATGGAGCCGGGTACGCCCGGGAAATCACATGAAAACCAACACCACGACACTCGCCCTCGCCTTGACCGCTGCCATCGGCATGACAGGGGCCGCGCATGCCGCCGGCAATCCGTTTGCACTCAACGCACTCACCCAGGGCTATCAGGTTGCCGCCGCCGACAAGGTTCAGGATGGCAAGTGCGGCGATAAAAAAGAAGCCAAGGCCCAGGACGGAAAATGCGGTGGCGCCAAGGACATGAAAGCAACAGAAACCAAGGCCAAAGACGGCAAATGCGGCGAGGGCAAGTGCGGCGCCAAAAAGAAGTAGTAAGGCGCCAGGCCCAATAAATGGAAGGGTCCAATAAATACAATGACCCTAAATAATGGCCAATGAATCAGGCCGGGGACTCGTGTTCCCGGCCCACGCCAGGAACGTTCCATCCATCCAAAGGAACATCATGCATTCAATCACTCACTTTTATACAGGGCTGACGAACCTGCTCAACCAGGCTGGCAGCCATATCGGCATGCTGGGATTGCGGCTGCTGCTGGCCTGGGAGTTCTGGGAATCCGGCGTCATGAAATACAGCGGCGATAACTGGTTCGCCGATATCCAGGACGACTTCCCCTTCCCGCTCAGCCTCGTGCCAGTCGACATTTCATGGTTTCTTGCAACCTGGTCCGAACTGCTTGGCGCAGTTGCACTGCTGATAGGACTGGGTACCCGCTTTTTCAGCGTGTCACTGATCATTCTCACGCTCGTCGCTTGGGTCAGCGTGCACGCCGACAATGGCTACAACGTGTGCGACAACGGCTACAAACTGGCGTTGATGTATCTGGTGATGTTTGTGCCCCTGGTGTTGAGTGGCGCCGGAAAGTTGAGTATTGATCACGTATTGGCGCAGCGCCTGATGCCTCGCTGAGTCTGCCTGCATCACATCGTCGCATGGCCTGGGGACAAGACAAACCGCAGGCCATGCAGTTACTATCAAGCCATGCAGAAGTGGTCCAACCCGCGTTTCTCCCTCCTACAAAAACGACACCGCGTCAGCCTGCTCTCACTTCGCCTGTGGATGCGTCATATGCTGTTCTGGGGCGGCGCGGTCGTCGTGGGCCTGGCTGCGACGGCATTTGCCTGGGGCAGCGACTATGCGCACATGCTGTTCCAGAAACTGATTGCCATTTCTCCCTGGCTGCCCCTGCTGGTCACCCCCCTGTCGCTTGCTGGCGTGGCCGCCCTGACCCAGCGCTACTTCAAGGGCGCGGAGGGCAGCGGCATCCCGCAAACCATTGCCGCCATCCGCATGCCGGATGGCCCCGACCGCGACAATGTGCTGTCGCTGCGGCTGGCGCTGGGCAAGATGTTGTTGACCTGCGTGGGCCTGGCGGGCGGGGCCAGCGTTGGGCGTGAAGGCCCGACCGTCCAGGTCGGTGCAGCCTTGTTGTACAACCTGCGCTGGCTGATCCGTTTTCCCCGTCACATCATGGAACGGGGCCTGGTCATTGCCGGTGGCGGTGCAGGCGTGGCCGCCGCCTTCAATACGCCGCTGGCAGGCATTGTGTTCGCCATCGAGGAGATGGCACGCTCATTCGAAGAACGGTCCAGCGGCAC
>JAIOJU010000195.1 GCA_019911765.1 Thiobacillus sp. | reverse complement strand
TCTTCATCCCCTCCAACGATTACGCGCTTCACGCCGGGAACCGTCGTGCCATCAGTGGGCGGCAGGCCGTCCACGTCGTTCTTGTCGTTGTAAACGCCAACGACAGCGTTCCCGAGTCGCAAGACCAGCTCGCGGGCTACGCGATGGACGACCAGCACATCCTTGTCCACATGCGTGTTCACGAGGCTTTCCGACTTGTCGGCGGCCACGATGAACACGGCCGGGAAATCCCGGTTGTTCGGGAATTTCAGGTAGGTGAAACGGCCGTCGTCGTAGGCCATCGTCGGCGCGATGCCATCGGAGGCATCGCCGACCTGCATCGAGTAGGCCCAATTGCGCGGCGCGGGCTTCTCATCGAGCTTCGCTTGCGCCTTGGCCTTGTCGGCCGCCCTCGCCCGCGCTGCGGCTTCGTCCTCGGGGTACTTGAACTCGACGCGATAGGCCACGCGCTGGTTCTGCGGTGCCTTGCCGCTGTTGCCGCCGCCCGGCAGCAGCTTCAAGTCGAAGTCGTACATGCGGCGGTTCGTCGTCACCATCAGGTTGGTGTCCCACTTCCCCGCCTCGGGAGCCATCACGATGGCTTCCTGGCCGCTGCCGGTCTTGATCGACTTCGGCTTGACGTACAGGATGTTGCGCCGGTCGGAGAACTCCCATCCCTGGGTGAAGCCCGACGCGACATCAAGGATTTCTTCGTCGGCGGCGAAGACGATGCGGGCACCAAGGCCCGGCAGGGCGCGGACGATGACGACATCGCCCGCGTTGTAGTTGACGTACTGGATGCGGCCGTCATAGCGCGACCCCACCGGCACATCGGCCGCCTGCGCGGCCGTGGCCGCGCCGAGTGCCAGCAGCACGGCGAATGCGATCTTCTTCATTGTGCGACTCCCATTTCAGGATCGACGCGGTAGCTCAGTACCTGGAAGCCGAAGGGGTTCACCAGTCGGGCGCTTTCGCGGATCAGCGACGGGTTGCGGTACTCGTAGGCGACCGTCGCCACCCACTTGGTGACGCTGCCCGGCGAGTTGGGATCATCGACGCGCTTCGTCGTCTTGATGAACCGCACGGTGCCGATGCCCTTGCCGTTCGGCACCACACTGACAATCTCGACCGTCACGCGCACCGAGCTGCTGTACTTCTTATCGAGGGCGTCTTTGCCCTCGAACAGCGCGGCGTATTCCTGGCCCACGCGAGCCGAGGACAGCAGGCCCACGGTGTCGTAGTCCTTCTGGAGCGTGTACCAGTCATAGGTTTCATGCGAGCGGACGTATTGGGCCAGCCAATACTTGTCCATGACCTCATCGAAGCGAACGCCCTTCGTGTCCATCGCCGTCACGATGTCAGGGACGCCCGTCGTGTTGTCCACGCGGATGACGTAGGGCGTGTTTTCCTTGAGCGGCAGCATCAAGGCGATGGCGACGACCAGCAGCACCGCGCACACCACGGCGAACGTCGCAATCGTCCAGGCGCGGCGCTCCGACTTCTCGACCAGGAGCACGCGCGATGCTTCCCAATTCAAAGCTGCTTCGTGCAGCTTCTCGCCCTTGCTCTTTTCCGGCTCCGCACTCGGTGCCGGTTCAGTCGCGCGGTTCTTGCGTCCGAACATGATTACTCCCCTTCTCGTTGATTGACCGGAGCCGCTGCGGGCGGCACCTGCTTGTTGATCTGGACTCGCGGCTTGCCTTCGAGCGAAGGCACGACCGGAGGACGCGCGTTCGTGGCGCAGCCCGCGAGGGCGGCGGCGAACAGAAGAACGACAGATACCCGTTTCATGTTGGTGTCCCTAAGTGAAATGAATCGGCACGCCAGAATATACCATATTCACAACCAAAGTGCCCTATTTTGGTTGCGCGAAGACGAAAAAAAGCCGCCCTGTTTCGGTGAAAACAGGGCGGCCGTTGGTGGCCGCCGTGGCCTCTTACTGCTTCACCGAGCCGCCCGAGGCGCGGCCCCAGTTCTTGCCCATGTTCTGCATCACATGCTGGCGATAGGCCGGGTTCCACATCGTGTTGCCGGCCACCAGATGATTGGCCCGGCGAGCCGTGACCATCATCCCGGACTGCATATCGCGGCGCGTCGTCATCGGGTTCAGCATGTTGCCGACGCCCTTTGCACCGCGCAGGCCGCCCGTGACGGGCATCGCCAAGTGGCGGATGCCCATCGCCGCCATCGAGACGCCACCGGCAAGGCCGGAGGCTATGCCGCCTGCCTGCAAGATGATCCAGACCAGGACACCCGTCAGCGCGCCGATTTGCAGCGCCGCGAACATGGGGTTCGAGTCGCCGCTACCGGAGAAGTCCGCGCCCGCGATGAAGGCGTCGTATGCCCGCATGGCAAACGTCATGATGATTGCCATGATGACGATGGTCAGGATGTAGTTCATCGCCTGCCCAAACCAGGAATCGAAGAACTTCGCCGTGGCCGGGAACATCAAGGCCAGGATGAACAGCGGCCCCAGGGCGAACACAATTGCCAGCGAGAACTTGGCGACGATGACTACCGCGCCGCCGAGCATCGACACCAGGACGGTGCCGAGCGCCACGACCACGCCGGCAATGGCCCAGCCGAGCACAGCGCCGAAGTTCCAGCCGGCCTCGTCGGCCTTCTGGAAGCACTGCGCGACGATTTCCAGCCCTTTGCCCAGGGACTGGTCGAGCACCTGATAGATGTTCGCGGCGGGCGGCCCGCCCGACGTGTTCATCGCGTCAGCCAAGCCCGTTTCCAGGCCGTTGAGCGCGCCCATCACCCCGTTGGCGTATCCGTCCACCGTGAGCGCGAAGGCCGCGATGATGACGATCTTCACGCACTGCTTGACGAACGTCCAAAACGGCGACTCAATCGCGCCCGTGCTGATGGCGTAGCCGGTCAGCACGATGTAGAGCGTCACGCCAGTGATGGCGATCATTTGCAGCGCGTACATCAAGTTCGTGGCGGCCGGTGTCACGAACGCATTGGTCGCGTTCTGCACTGTCTCGCCGATGAACTGAAAAACCATCGGGTCCATAAGTCACCGTCCTATTTGTTGTTGCCCTCGGTCTTGGCCGGAGCGGCCGAAGACGGAGCGGAAAGAGGCGCTACCTTGATCGCCCCGCCGCGTGCGCTCCAGGTCGAAGACGAATCGGCGCGGCTGGCGTTGACGCAGTTGGGCGTTGCGGCCAGCTCGCCAGGGTTCGACTTGCACTTGGCGAGCTGCGCTTCGCGCTCGGCCTTGTGCTCCTTGAACCACTCGACCGTCTGCACGACCTCCTGCGGCTTGTCTTCCTTTCAGCCGGCCAGGGCCAGGGCCGCGACTGCTGCAAGCATCATCACTACGTTTTTCTTCATCGGTCACTCTCCTATCGTTGGTGACGGGGCCGAGCTGGCCAGGTCGAACAGTTGTCACCAAAGGATGGTGACGCAAGACGCCGGCGAGATCCTCGCCGGCGTCACCATTGCCATTACGGCGTGCCGAACGTGATCGGCGTTGCCTGAATGCCCTTCCGCGCCGCCCAGGTGCGGGCCTGCAATTCACGCTGCTGCTGCTGCTGAATCTTGTCCTCGGCCTGGGCCACCATCGCGTAGAGTTGGAGCTTCGTTTGCTCGTTCTGGATCATCGCCTGTTCGGCGGCGATCCGGCCTTGCAGCTCCGCGATGGCCTTCGGATCGGGCGTGTCGTTGATCTTCGCCATGAGGCTGTCAATCTGGTTGAGCCGCGACTTCGCCTTGTCGTAGGCATCCAGGGCGAAAGCCTGATCCTGGGCCGACTTCACGGCCCGCGCCTCGCACAGCTTCTTCTGGTCGCTGACCGTGATGTGCGCGCACGAGTCGAAAATCTTCGACTGCGAGTAGATCGAGGACGCCCGGCCGCTCAGGCCGGCATAGCCGCCCGACTTCACCGAGTCATAGACGCCCTGCCAGTCGCTCGGCAGGTACTCGCGCAGCGCCGGGTTGTTCAGGATGTTGCCCAGGCCACGCGAACCAGTCAGCGATTCGTACTGCTGTTTCATCTGGTTGATTTGGCTGGTCATCTGGTCGTACTGCATCTTCCACTTGGCGATGGTTTCGATCTGCGCCGAAACCTGCTGCGCGATGGAAGCGCCATCCGTCACCGGGATTTGCGCGCTGGCCGCGCCCGCCATCGTGATGGCGAGCGCAGCGACAAGAGCCTTCATCTTCATGATTTCACCTTTCTTGCTGCTTAGAGGACGCCACCCGTGCCTTGCGGCGCTGGTGGAACACGGGAACCCACACTTCCGGGTCATCGCCGACTTCGGCGAGGATTTCATCGAGCAGTTCGACGTTATCGGAGCTGCCCGACAAAATGGCGAGTTCATCGCCGAAGCCAATAACCGTGTTCCCGTCAGCGTCCTTAACGTCGCTCAGATCGAAGCGGCCGATCATCGACTGATGGCCTTGCTTCACCAGGAACATGCGGCTTTCTTCACCCATCGTCTTGATGATTTCAAACTCCGATGGCGTGCATTTGAAGCCCTCGGTGTATTCGGTGAAGTCCGCCTTCGGGTTAGGCAGGTAGATTTCCGTCGCCACCTGTTGCACCAGGGACGCGGCAATCTTCGACTTCAACATGCTGCTAGGCATTTGCGTAGCGAACACACCGAGGCCGTTTTGCTTGCGGATGGTCAATTGCTTGTCGCCCGCGAAGTCCGCGAACGCCTCGGCATCGACCCACTTCCAAGCCTCGTCCATGAAATAGACGAAGCGGCGGCCGTCGATGACCGAATCCATGCGATGCAGCAGGTACATGGAAATCGGCGTCCGCACGTCGGCGTTGTCCAGGAAGTGCGTGCCGTCGAAGCCATAGTTCGCGTGCGTGGTGAAGTCGATGAGGTCGGTCGCGTTGTCCAGCACCCACCAGAACGGGCCACGCTTGCCGTGGCCGTCATCGACGCACCAACGAGCGAGGCGCTTCGCCACGCTGTTTTCGCGGTCTTCCTTGTCGGTGCCCTCGGTGATGTTCTGCAACACCACCGACAGCCGGCGAATCTCCTTCGGCATCTTCATGACGGTTCGCACCGCATGGCTGATGCGCGCATCGTCCGCCGTGGTGACGCGCTCGCCACCGGCCGACACCAGGACGCGAATCAGCTTCTCCAGGAACAGGATGTTCGTCTCGTTCGCTTCCATCTGGAACGGATTGAAGCCGGTCGGCTGGCCGTTCCTGACGGCCAGATACTTGCCGCCGATGGCGCGAATCAGCAGCTCCGCGCCGCGATCCTTGTCGAAGAACACCGTCGTGAAGCCGACCGGCGAGCGCGGCTTGTACTTCTGCGACTGGCACAGAAGCATGTTCAGCAGCACCGTCTTACCCGCGCCGGACTGGCCGATGACGCGGGTATTGCCGAGCACCTTCTTGTCGAAGGCGTCTTCGTCGCCCTTCGAGTAGTGGAAGTTGAAATACAGCGGCTGGCCGGAGGGCGTCTTGAACAGCGTCACGGCCTGCCCCCACGGGTTGCCGTCGCGCTTGCCCGCGCGGAAGTTGTGGAAGCTGCACAGGCCCGCAAAGTTCTTGCTGGTCAGGCCGGCCACGCGCGGCCGGTACGACCAATTGCAGGGCAATTGAGCGTAGAAAGCCGAGTCGGTCGCCGTGGCGATCAAGGCGGACAGGAAACCCCTGTCCTGGATGATCGTCATGGCCGACGTGGTGTTGCGGCGCACCTTCTCAACCGTCTCGCCGAACACCAACAGCGAGTAGTGGTACTCGCCCATGACGAACTGACCTTGAATCAGCTCGTCAATGGCCTGCGTCATTTCCGCGATTTGCGTCGCGCTACCGTCCTCGGCGTTCATCAACTGGCGTTGCTGCCGCTCCAGGAAGTCCTTGCCGTCGCGCTTGCTCATGAAGCTGAACGACTGCGTGATGACGTACTCGTAATCCTCGTACAGCAGGCCGTTCAAGATGCCCGGCTCGGTGTGCGCCGAGTAGTCTTTGAAGTCGATGCCCATCGCGTAGCGCGTCTTCGTCGGCGAGCGGATTTCGATAGTCTCCGCGCCCACGAACACCCAGGCCGTGCCCAGGTAGGCGTTCAGCGGCCCGGCCGGCACGCGCACCTTCTGCCACTCGCCGGACACCAGGAAGTTCAAGAACTCCAGCGCCTGCGAGCACACGATGCCGTTCTCGTCCTCGTAGGTGCGCAGTTCCTCGATGCCGGTCTTCTCGTCGGTGCCATAGCGGCGCATGCTGGCCTCGACCTGATAGGCGATGTCATCCAGCTTGCGGATGGCCGCCTTCTGATCCTTGAGGATTTCATCGACGGTGCGCCGCGCCGACTTCGCCATCGCCTTGCCGATCCGCGAGGGATTCGGCCGGTAGATGACCGTCAGATACAGCTCGTTTGCCATCATGCGATAGCCCACGAAGCTGTCGTAATACTTGCGATCCAGCTCGCGGCAAAAATCGTTGTCGTACACGCCCTTGAGCCTGTCCGACGTGCGGCGGCGGACGTTGTGCGTCCACAGCGCCACGTTGCTGGTAGCGATGGAGCGCAGCAGCGTGTTGAGCTGTTCCTTGCGCCGCAGAATCTCGTCCGGCTCTGCCGTCTCGAAGCTGATGCCGGCCACGCGCCACACGCGCAGGAAGTCGCCCTGCGTCGTGACGATGGTGTTCGGCGACACATGGCTGCTGTACGGAATGAAGGGCGCAACCGCCCTTTCATTGTTCACTTGGTCGAAGTATTTAGGTTTTGGCAGGGCAGACATAAGTCCCTCTCACTTGCGTTTCGTGAAGGCAATCGGGCTGTAGGCCGATGCCTTCCAGAAGCGCCCGTTCTTGTTGCGGTTGATGACCCGGAACACGAATTTCAGGCCCAAGAGCCTGAATTGCTGATCGTCCGATTTGGCGATGATCCGCATCGTTATCACGATGGGAATCAGCGTGAAGGCGAACAGGATCGTCGTCCACACGCTGATGAGAACCACCACCCCGCCGACCACTGCGAGCGGCACCAACGGGACGCCGAACAGCATGGCCGGCCGGGTGCAACCCTTGAACAGCGGATCGCGCGGATCGAAGTCATCCATTGGTGCCGACATCGCGTGACCCCCCGCTTAGGACAGAAGGTAGCGGGCCAGCTCGGCCGCGCCGCCGATGAGCAGACCACCGGCCAGAATCTTGCCGACCTCGGCGATGTCGGCATGCTTGAACAGGAACTTGTAACCCGCCCACATGATGGCGATGGTCACGGTCGTGATGGACACGCCGCGCAGCACGGCCAGCACGTTGTCCATGAAGGTGTTCACCTTGTCCAGCCCGCCAGTCTGCGCGAGCGCCGGCTCGGCCGCGAACAGCGCGGCCATCACCAGGAAGCCGAGCATCACGGCCATGCGGTTGTTGGAAGTGGTAGCAGTCGTCATTTCATTTGCTCCTGAAGTGAAAGAAAAAGGTAGCCGGTAGGCCGGCCGGCAAGCCGGTTGAAAAGCGTCCAATCTAGTCCATGCTGCAATGTTCCCCCCGTTATCCATGCCTGCCGGATTATACAACAGGCCGCGCCAAAATAGTATATTTTGGCGAGCGTTTTTCTACTTTTTTGGCGTCTTGAGAACAAGCCGCGTAGGTGCCGCCGCGCGCTTCACCGTCGCCTTGGCTGCGGGCTTCGCGCCCTTCGCCTGCTTCGGTACAGGCTTGCCGGCCTGATCGTCCATGATGACCTTGCAGCCGTCTTTGAAGCCGCTGCAACCCCACCAGTAGCCATACTGGCCCTTGCGCCGATACATCGGCTTGCCGCACGACGGGCAAGGGGCCGTCTTGATCGCCACCGGCTGGCCCTTCTCGTCGTCCAGGAAGGTCTTGCACTCATCGTTCGTGCAGAACCACGCGAACGCGCCCTTGATGGGCTTGCCGCTTTCCTTGTCCTTCTTCTGGAAGCGCCGCAGCGGCGAGCTGCATTTCGGGCACGGGTGAACCTTCGGTTCCACCGGCCGCCCCTTGTCGTCATCCATGAACGTCTTGCAGTCGTCGGTCGGGCAGAACCACCCCAGGCCGCCCGCCTTCTTCTTGTACCGCCGCAGGGGCGTGGAGCATTTCGGGCACGGGTGTTCCTTGCGTTCCACCGGCTTGCCGTCCACGTCGTCCAGGAAGGTCTTGCACTCGTCGTTCGTGCAGTACCAGATCGGCAGCTTGCCGGGCTTCTGGTACTTGCGCAGCCCGGCGCTGCACTTCGGGCACGCGAAGCGCGGCTTGAAGTCGCCGCCCTGGGCGATGGCGTCCAGCTCGGCCTTCAACTGATCGTAGGCCGGGGCCACCACGTCCAGGTACTCGCGCTCGCCTTCGGCGATGCGGTCGAGCTGCGATTCCAGCTCGCGCGTGAAAGCCAGCTCCATGAACTCGAAGCCGGCCTTCACCAGATGTTCCACCAGGATGGTGCCCGTCTCGGTCGGCACCAGATAACGCTTGTCTTCGACAAGGTAGCCGCGCGCCATGATGTTGCCCATGATCGCGGGATAAGTCGCCGGGCGGCCGATGCCTTCGTCTTCCAGCTTCTTGATGAGGCTTGCTTTCGTGAAGCGCGGCGGTGCCTTCGTCACCTTGCGCAGCAGCTCGCCGCTGTCGGCCTGCTTCGCGCTGCCGACATCGAGCACCGGCACCTTGCCGGCGCTGTCCTCGGCCTCGTCGTCCGTCTTGTCTTCCACCGCGTCCTTCGCCGTCAGCACTCGCCATCCCTGTTCAATCAGGGTACGGCCCTTGGCCTTGAACTGGAACGGCTTCGCGCCATCGGTCGCTTCCAAGGTGACGCTGTTCACCTTGTAGCGGGCATCGGCCAGTTGCGAGGCAACCGTCCGCTTCCAGATGAGCGCATAGAGCTTGCGCTGATGCTCGTCCTCGCCGGCTTCCAGCACGTCGATATGGGCCGGCCTGATGGCCTCGTGCGCTTCCTGCGCGCCCGCCTTCGTCTTGAACTTGCGCGGCGCGTCCGGCAGCTTCCAGCCCTGCCCTTCGGCGTAGGCGCGCACCTCGGCGATGGCCTCGTCGCTGATGTTCACGCTGTCGGTGCGGATGTAGGTGATCGCGCCTTGCTCGAACAGCTTTTGCGCATCCTTCGCCGTCAGCTCGGGATCGCGCTTTAGCGTGACGCTCGCGGCTTGCAGCATGAGCGAGGTCGAGAAGCACGACGGCGGCGCTTCGCGCGCCGTGTCGGTGCCGGAGTCCAGCACCTTGAACTGGCGGCAGCCTGCGGCCTGCTTCGCCAGGGCTTCATCGAGGACATAGGGCACGTCCTCGGTGATGAATGGCTTCGTGTCCCACTCCGCTTTCCACACGCCGCCGTCGAACTTCACCACCGCGCCGAAGTGGTTCGTCTTCTTGAACGCCACGATGCGGCGCTCCAGGTCAACGACCAGTCGCACGGCCACGCTTTGCACGCGGCCGGCCGACAGGTTTTGCCCGAGCATGTTCGACAGCAGCGGCGACACCAGATAGCCGACGATGCGATCCAGCGCCCGCCGCGCTTCCTGGGCCTGCACAAGATCGGCGTCGATCTTGCGCGCCTGCGACAGTGCCGCCCGAATCGCCTTCTCGGTGATTTCATCGAACGTCACCCGTTCGTAGTCGCCTTCGTCCAGGCCGAGGGCGTCTTTCAGGTGCCACGCGATGGCCTCGCCCTCGCGGTCGGGATCGGTCGCCAGAAAGATCATGTCCGCCCTGCCGGACAGGGCGCGGATGCGGGCGACTCGTTCCTCGCCGCCTGGGAACGTCCGGCCCTGTACCTGGGCCGGAGGGATGTATTCGTACTGCAAGGCGAAGTCGGGCGCTTCCAGGCCGATGTCGTGCTTCGGCAGGTCGCGGACATGGCCCACGCTGGCGACGACTTTCCAGCCGTCGCCGAGGATGGATTCGATCTTCTTCACCTTGTTGGGGCTTTCCACGACCATGAGCTTCATCGTGTGCCCCCTCAGAAGACGATGGCCGAGCGCGCCGGCTGCGCCGGTTGCTCGCCCTGACTGGCCTTCGCGTCATCCTTGGCGACAGGCAGATCCGCCGCGGCGGATGCGCCTGTCACCACGGGCTTGAGCTGCGCGGGTGCTTCGCCCGCCCGGCGCAGCAGCACCGGGGCATGATCGGCAGGCGGCCCGTCGCTCGCGCCCTGGGCCGTCACCTTGACCGGCCCGGAGCCGGCTGCCGTCACGCGCTGCGGGCGCGCTGCGCCCGGCGCGATCGACGGAACGACCGGGATCGGCTTCGCCTCGACGTTGGCTTGCGCCAAGACCTTTTGCACATACGACGGCTCGCCGGCCTTGTCAGGCCGGAAGCCGCGCGTGAAGTTGCCCGAGTAGTAGCAGGAGAAGGCCGAGTGCAGCGCCCGTTGCCGGTCGCCCTCGGTGCGGGGCAAGGCCCGCGTGTAGCAGTCTTCGAGAATCTTCGAGCCGACGCGGACGTTCGCGCACGGCTCGAAGGCTTCTTCGTAGGTGAGGGAGTATTTCGGCAGGTTGTAGCGGTTGACCTGGGCAACCCCTACCGAGAAGTTCCAGCCATCGGCTTCAAGAGCCTTGGCCGTCGCAACAGCTTCCGCTTGCGACTTGGGTTGACGTTGGAGCCTTCCGCCCACCACGCCGATGGCGTAGGGATTGAAGCTCGATTCGACTTGCACGACGGCCGCCATCGTCTGCGGGGCCACCGTAGGGGCGCATTGCTGCGCCAAGACCATGAAATCCAGCATGTAACCGACTCCCTTTAGCGAGGAAACGGCTACCAATATACCATATTTTGGTCAGTGTTCACCCCCTTTTTTGGTCTTGCGCGCGGTGCGTGCCGGCTTCGCCTTCGAGCTTTGCGCCGGCTTGGCCGACTTCGGTCGCGGCGGCAGTTCCTGGTTGCGAAACAGCTCGAAGCTATCGGTCGGATAAGCCTCGCGCAGATGATCGTTCATACGTTTCAAGTCCTTGAAAACCTTCGGCATGTTCCGGTCACGTCGGGTTGTCAAGTACCACTCTTTTCCCTCAGCCCATTTCAAGAGAACGACGACATAGAAGCCCACTGGCGTTTCCATCACCTTGAGCTTGTCAAGGGTTTTTTGAAGCACGGCCAGCTCTAGATCGCCCTCCAGAATGCTGTTCTCGGGACTACATGGAGGAAGTTTCATGCTCGTCCTGTTTTCGTTCGGGTCGGTCATAGTCAAAAACGACTCACATTGTATCGCCAAAACACTATATTTTGGTAGTGGTTTCGGCTAATTACGGCTTAAAAAATGCTCCCTGCCCATGCTCGCCCGGCTACGCCGGGACGGGCTTTCGTGCTCCGCATCGAGCCTGCGGCCACGGCCTTGTCTCGCCCCATTCGGGCGTCAATCCCTCTCGGCAGCGCCTCCGGCGCTGGACGGCCCAACTGGTGACAACTGGCATCACCAGGTGAGCGTCCACAGTCGCCAAATTGTAGCAAGTTGGCGACAGTTTGAGTAGCGAAGACCCGTTCGCGTCACCAATCATTGCCTGCCTTTACATGGGGATAAACCCCTGTTCGGCCGGCTGCACCGACATGGTGCCGCGCCCTGGCGTCGAAGACGCCCTTTCCCCCACCCTGCCCAGGGCAGGAAGGGGGCGGTGTGTAGGCCCGCGCAGCGGGCAACCAGTCCATGCACACCGCGACACGTCGCCGTGCTGCACACAAGCCCGCAGACTGCCGCCACGTCGGCAGACTGCACACAGCCGGGCCGGCTGGTTCATGCACGCTGCCCCCGCCGTTGGCGGTGGAGAAAGGCGGCTTTGCCGCTACGCAGCCGGCGCGGCCGTCTGGTTGTGCCGCCTGCGGCGGCCGTAGGGCGCTCGCGTTCCGCGCCCGCCCTTGGTGGCATGTCGTCATCGTCCGGTGGCGTTGCTCCACTGCGCACCTTTCGCCTGCCCTAGACGGTAGTCCAGCCATGCCGTCGCTCCAAGGGCCGGGCAAGCCCTGAAATCCTCACCCGTTCGCACTCGCTGCGCTCGCTTGCGCTGCGGCTTCCGGTTTCTCCCTTTCCGCGCCGTCCTG
The DNA here is from genome assembly GCA_019911765.1 of Thiobacillus sp. GTDB lineage: Bacteria > Pseudomonadota > Gammaproteobacteria > Burkholderiales > Thiobacillaceae > Thiobacillus. The sequence continues at coordinate 138 of JAIOJU010000195.1, read as the reverse complement.
TCCGGCCCACCTACGGGCAATCACGGCGAAAGGCACTCAGCGGAGCAAGGTTCAACACCACAGGAGAAATGCGACATGACTCACCAACAAGTTCAGTTTGAAAAGCCGGCTCAAGCATCTAGCAGAGCAGAGGTTGAA